>NZ_MTCA01000392.1:0-1145 GCF_002150205.1 Flavobacterium sp. FPG59
AAAGAAAATGGCATCCAAAGCGTGGCAATGGAAAGCACAGGCACGTATTGGCAAGCACTGTATGCCGTTTTACTCAATGATGGTTTTCAGGTAATTCTTTGTAATGGAAAATTTACCAAAAACATCAAAGGCCGAAAAACCGATGTACAAGACTGCCAATGGATACAAAAATTACATTCCATCGGTCTTTTATCGGGTAGTTTTTTACCCGATTTACAAACCGAACAGCTTCGCACCTATTGCCGTCACAGAGCCAGCTTAATAGATGTTGCAGCCGACACGAGCAAGAAAATGCAAAAGTATCTAAGGCTTTTAAATCTACGACTAGATGTAATTGTAAAAGACATTTGTGGTTTGACAGGATTAAAAATAATTGAAGCCATCTGCAATGGAGAAACCAATCCCGAAAAATTAGCTGAATTACGCAACGGAAATTGCAAAAAATCCGAACAAGAAATGGCAAAAGCGCTCGAAACCAATGGCAGAAAGGATTATCTTTTTGGATTGAAACAAGAATACAAAATGTACAAAAACCTTCAAATTCAAATCAAAGAATGCGATATCGAAATTGAACAAATACTCCAAGAGCAAATTGACAATGACCACAACAAAAAACAACACTACACCGATCCAAAAATTCACAAAAGAGTCAATAAAAACACCCCGAAAAATATAGACCTAAATTTAATGGGGTATCAATATTTTGAAGGAGTCGATTTATTAAAAATAGAGGGGTTTAGCCATCAAACCCTACTGACATTAATGAGTGAAGTGGGTTTAGAAGGAATCAAAAAATTTAGTACTGCCAAGCAATTTGCCAGTTGGCTCAGACTTACACCAAACAATAAAATAAGTGGTGGAAAAGTACTCAGCAGTAGAATTCCAAAAGGAAGTAATCGCCTAAAAATTGCTCTCAGAAATGCTGCTAATGCAATAGGAAATTTAAAAGAATCAACTCCGCTGAGAGATTTTTTTCATCGAATTAATTTCCGAAAAGGAAGAGTCTCAGCCATAAGTGCAACTGCTCGAAAACTTGGAGTAATCATTTGGAATATGGTTGTAAAAAACATCCCTTACCATAATCCAAAAGAATACTTATATTTGGATGAAAAAAGAAAACTAGCCGTTCAAAAAAGATTGCAAAA
>NZ_MTCA01000227.1:0-4793 GCF_002150205.1 Flavobacterium sp. FPG59
GTACTATTAACATTAATAGTGTAATTTGATTTGTGTTAAATTTTCTAAAAATTTGTTTCTTTGATATTTTATTATGATTTTTGTAACATAACTAAATCAAAACATATTTAATATGAGATCAAAATTTAAATGGATTTTTACGCTTTTACTAGCGTTCTCTATGCAGTTTTCTTTTGCCCAAGAAAGAACTATCTCAGGTATAGTATCTGATGCTTCAGGACCAATCCCTGGAGCTAATGTTCTTGTAAAAGGAACTAAAGTTGGTGTTCAAACTGATTTATCAGGGAAATACTCAATTAAGGCGTCTATTGGACAATCTTTAGTTTTTTCATTTATCGGTATGAAAGAAACTGTAGTAGCTATAACAGGTTCTTCTACTGTTAATGTGAAGTTGGTTGAGTCTTCTAATACTCTTGAAGAAGTTGTTGTAACTTCTTTTGGTATTAAAAGAGATAAAAAGTCTTTAGGGTATTCTACTCCTAAAATTGATGCAGCTGAGCTTACTGCAGCAAGAGCTACCAATGTTACAAATCAACTAGCAGGTAAAGTTGCTGGTTTGCGTGTATCTGGTTCTGGAGGTGCTTTTACTGGATCAAGTGTTATTATTAGAGGGTTTACAACGTTTACAGGAAGTAATCAACCTTTATATGTGGTGGATGGTGTTCCAATTGATAATAGTGGAGGAGGAGCTCAATTGCAAAGAGGAGCATCTCCGTCAAATCGTGCTATTGATGTTAACCCGGAAGATGTTGAGAGTGTAGTAGTATTAAAAGATGCTGCGTCAACTGCACTTTATGGTTCAAGAGGTGCGTCTGGAGTTATCATGATTACAACTAAAAAAGGTAAAAAAGGTGCGAAGTCATCTATTACTTTCAATTCAAGTTATAATATTGGTACTGTAAATAGATTACCTGATTATCAAAATGAGTATGCTCAAGGTTTAAACGGTACTTTGACTCCTGCGCAAATTGGAACTGTTATACCAAATAGAACTAATGCTACTGGAACGATGAYTGYMTCTATCATGGGGTCCTAAAATTATGGGGCAAAACATCATAAATTCATTTGGTCAACCTGAAGTTTTGAGAGCTTATGCTAATAATGTTAAGGATATATTTAAAACTGCTTACAACGCACAAAACAATTTAAGTTTTAGTGGAGGTTCTGAAAAATCAACTTTCAGATTAGCATTAGGTAATACTGAAGAAACGTATGTAATTGATAATAATAAATTAATTAGAAATAACCTTACTTTTTCAGGTAACACTCAGGTGACTGATAAATTGAACGTTGGTGCTAATATTACATATACGAACACTACTTCAGAAAGAACAATGCAAGGGAATAACCTTTCTAATCCTTTTTTCAGAGGTTATTTTACACCTAGATCTTACAATTTAACTGGTTTACCTTTTGAGAACGCAACTGGACAGCAGTTGTATGCTGGAGGTGAAGATAATCCATATTGGACAATCAAAAACAATACATATAATGATAAAGTAAATAGAATTTTAGCTAATTTCAATGCTAAATATGATTTTGCTTCTTGGTTGAATGCTGATTTTAAGATTGGTACTGATTTTTATAATCTTAATAGTGCTGGTTTTGATCAAATTGGTAATAGAGGTTCTGGAAATGTTGCAGGGTCTACTAACATTGGTGGATTGGTTGAAAGTGCAACAAATGTACACAACCTTAACTCTTACTTTACTTTAAATGCAACTAAAAAGTTTGGTGATTTCACCTTATCAGGGGCTTTAGGTAATGAATTTAATAATAATTATAGTTTTCAATCCACTGTTACTGGTATCAATCTTGTAGTTCCAGGTTTTGCTAACTTGTCTAATGCAGTAACTTATAATCCTTCGTCATTTATTACTAATACAAAATTGTTTGGTGTTTTTGCAGATGCGGTAATTGAGTACAGGAATTTCTTGTCTGTTAACTTTAAGGCTCGTAACGACTGGTCTTCAACATTATCACCAGCTAATAATTCTATTTTTTATCCTGCTGTTTCTGGTAGTTTTGTGTTAACAGAAGCCTTTCCTGGTTTGAAATCTGGAAATAAAATAAATTTAATTAAATTTAGAGCTAGTTTAGGTGAAGTTGGTAAAGGTGCTCCTGCTTACTCAACTGATTCTTATTTCAATCGTGCAGTTGCCTCTGATGGTTTTGGTCCTAATATTGTTTTTCCTTTTAATGGAAATGCAGGATTTGAGCTTTCAGATGTTGCTGGTAATGCAGCATTAACACCAGAGTTTACAAGAGAGTTTGCTTTTGGTACTGAAATGGCATTTTTTAATAACCGTCTTAGTATTGATGCATCTTTTTATGAAAGAAAGACAAGAAATGTTATTCTAAGTGTTCCTGTTTCACCTGCATCAGGTGTTACTAATGTATTGCAAAATGCAGGTAAATTGTCTACAAGAGGTGTAGAGTTAGCTGTGTCCGGTACTCCAATAAAGTCAAGAAATTTTTCATGGGATCTAGGTGTTAACTATACTCAGTTTGTTTCTAAAGTAGATGAACTTGCTCCAGGAGTTACAAATATCTTCTTAGGTGGGTTTACAACTCCAAACATCCGTTTAGTTGCTGGTGATGAGTATGGTCAGATTTATGGTAACGCTTATCAGCGTAATGCAAATGGTCAAATGTTGATCAATCCTGCAACAGGTTTACCTTTACCTACAGCAGGTGTTGAAAAAATAGGTAATCCAAATCCTGATTTTACAATGGGTATAACGAATACATTTTCATACAAGAATTTTAGTATGTATGTATTGTTAGACATTCGTGAAGGTGGAGATCAATATTCTAGAAACATAGCAGATATTCAAAGAAATGGTGTTGGTGCTGAAACTGCTGAATTCCCTCGTTTTCAGTCTGATAACGTAACACAAACTACTCCTTATGTGTATCAAGGTGTTTACGCTTCAGGGCCTAATGCTGGTCAACCTAATGTTACTGGTGTTACATCACAAGCATATTATGGAAATACAGGTAAATACGTTGCTGCAGAAGGTTTCATTTATGATACCTCTTGGTTTAGAGTTAGAGAGGTTTCTTTGTCTTACAGACTAAGTTCTAAAGTTTTAGATAAAACTCCTTTCAAGCAATTTGAGATTGGTGCTTTTGGTAGAAACTTATTCTTAAGTGCTCCTAATTATCCTCACTTTGATCCTGAACAAAATGCGTTAGGTATTAGTAACGCACAAGGTCTTGAATTTAATTCTTTACCAAATACAAGAACAGTTGGTGTTAATCTTAAAGTTGTACTTTAATAATATTTATAAAAATGAAAAAATTTAGAAACAAAATATTGTCTTCAGTATTCATTGTTGCGTTGTTAACAAGCGGATGTGAATTTGGGGATACTAATATTGATCCAAGCAGTGTAAGTGCTGCTCCTATTAATCAACAATTAACTTCATTAACGGTAAATGTTGGATTTTTAGCGGGTAGTGATTTAAATCGATATAGCTCATTATTAATGCAGCAGTATTCTGGGCAATCAGCTGGAGCTACTACTCAAACTCAGTTCTATGAACAGTTTTTAATTGTTGGTTCTGATGTTGATAATCTATGGTCAAATATATACTCAGTAGTATTGAACGATGCTGAAAATGTAATTAAAGGTGCCAATGCAAATAACAGTCCACATTATTCAGGTGTAGCTAAAATTTTAAAGGCATATACTTATCATTTAGCTGTTGATGCTTGGGGTTCTATTCCTTTTACTGACAGTCAGAAATTATCTTCTAATGTTAAGCCAAAGTTTGATTCTGATGAGGCAATTTACACTAGTTTAATTTCTTTACTTAATGAGGGTATAGCTGAAGTTAATGCTCCTACATCTACAATTTCACCGGGAACTAATAGTTCTATTTTCCCTGGAACTTTCACTACTACTAGAGCTAATTGGGTTAAACTTGCTAATACTTTAAAAATGAGGTTGTTCTTGCATTATAGTGAGAAAAATCCAACTTTCGCAAAATCTGGTATCGATCAGTTAATAAATTCAGGCGCTCCATTAATGGTTAGTAATGCTGATTCTTTTCAAATGGATTTCGTTGATGCAGCTAATGCAAGAAATCCTATAGATCAGTTTGAAACATTACGTGCAGGAAATCTTGTTGTAAACGCCAAGATCGTCAACATGATGAATGCTAAAAATGATCCAAGAAGACAATTTTTCTTCACACAGTTTCCTGCAGGATCAGGACAGTATCTTGGTGCAGTATCAGGAGCACCAGCTAACCCTGGTGGATATTCTAAGTTTCATACATATTTAAGAGGCGCTTTAACTGGTACTACGTATACTGGTTCAGCTCCAATCCGTATGTTGACATTTGCAGAGTATAATTTTATTAGAGCGGAAGCTGCTTTAAGATTTAGTTCACCTGGTTCAGCTCAAACTTTCTTTCAGGCCGGTATTAGAGCTTCTATGGAAAGTGCTGGTGTTGCTTCTTCTGATATAACGGCATATTTGGTAGCTAATGGTACTCTTGCTGGTTCGCCAGCGCAGCAATTAGAGCAGATCATTAATGAAAAATATGTAGCTAATTATGGTGTAGTTTCTGAGCCATGGTCTGATTGGAGAAGAACTGGTTTTCCAGTGTTAGCTCTTCCTTCTAATGCTCTTACTACTTTCATACCAAGATCTTTACTATATCCACAATTAGAGATTGATTTAAATCCTGAGAATGCTACTCAAAAAGCTAATATGAGTGCTAGGGTGTTTTGGGACACAAGACAATAAGAAAAATAAACTTTAAAACCTTCTCTATATGAGA
>NZ_MTCA01000028.1:0-25039 GCF_002150205.1 Flavobacterium sp. FPG59
AAATACAATAATATTATATGTTTAGTTTTATACAATTACAGGCGGACACCCTTACTAATGCTGCATCAAATGTAGTTATTGAAAAAATTGCTCCTAATACTGAGGTTTCTACTTTGGGGTTTTTATTAAAAGGAGGAATATGGCTAATTCCTATTGGGATTTTATTGTTTTATACCTTTTATCTCATTGTAGAACGCTATTTATACATTAGTAAAGCTTCAAAAGTAGATAGCTTGTTGCTTCGTGATGTAAGAGATCAGTTAAATTCTGGTAATTTAGACTTGGCTAGATCTATTGCTGAACGCAACAGTACCGCATCAGGAAATATAATTAAAGAAGGTATTCTTGTTATTGGTAGGCCAATTAGTGAAATCGAATCGAATATGGATCGTGCTGCCGACATTGAAATTGGCGAAATGGAAAAACACTTGGGCCATTTGGGACTTATTGCGGGTATTGCGCCTACCTTAGGTTTTATTGGGACAATTTCTGGAGTTATTAAAATATTTTATAGCATATCTGTTACTGAGAATATTAGTATCGGAAATATTTCTGGTGGATTGTACGAAAAAATGATTAGTAGTGGAGCGGGTTTAATAGTAGGGATTGTTGCCTACAGTGGATACCACTTGTTGAACGGAAAAATTGATAATTTTGCATTAAAAATCCAAAAACAAGTTCTTGAGTTTGTAAATATTATTCAAAGATCATAACATGTCTATAAAAAGAAAAAGAAGATTTCATGCCGAGGTCGCGACTTCTTCGTTAAGCGACATCATGTTTTTTTTACTGCTTTTTTTCTTGATTATTTCAACACTTGCTAATCCAAATGTAATCAAGATGACCTTGCCAAAGGCACAATCAAATGAAAAAACAAACAAGCAATACATCAGTTTATCCGTCACGGAGGACAAAAAATTCTATATTGACAAACAGCCAGTTTCATTTGAAGAACTCGAGACTACGCTAATGTCAAAAATGGGTTCAGCAAAAGACCAAACCGTTATTGTTAGGATTCCATTTAACTTACAAGTACAAGATTTAGTCGATGTCTTGCAAATAGGAGTGAGGAACAATCTAAAATTTGTGATTGCTACCAGTCCTAAATAAATACTAGGGCACGTTTTTAAAAGTTGTTATTTTTGGGCGTGACCACAATAAATAAAAGGGGCTAATCAACATTATAGTGATTGGCCCCTTTTTTTATTCTGGTCGGGCTATTCGCAGTACTTCGGTACTTGCTGCTATCCCTCACGCGGCCTCTCGTATATTTGAAGCCTATTTTTATAATGGAATGATGTTGTAAACTAACCCATTAATTTAAATTGAAATTATAAACAATCTTGCCTACTTGTTTCTCGGGTGCGTCACTGCTTGCGTCCCACTTAGTGTTCATGGCAGCAATTCTAGCTTGATCTAGCAAGCATTTTGCCGTATTTGTAGTTCCTTTTACGCCTGCAATGGCACTTATTGTTTTGCCGTTGCGGTCAACGGCTACTTCTACTACTACTTTGCCTTGTTCATTGCACGTATATTTAGGAGCAGGCTTAGCAACCGCTTTTCTGTTTCCTAAAGAATAGCCAACGCCACCGCCAGAACCACTTCCGGATCCGCCTCCACTTCCAGAACCGTAGCCACTCCCAGTTCCTATGCCCGTTCCAGTTCCGTTTCCTCCGCCTGTTCCACCACCAGAACCACCAGATCCATAATATTCTCCAGAGTTTAAGCTTCCGTTTGCTTTTCCTTTGTTTCCGGCTGTTTTGTCATCACCATCGCCTCCTTTGTTCGAGCCTTTAAGAATACTAGATAATGCATCATTTGTAGTATTCGAAACTTTGGGTTTTGCTATTACGCGTTTTGTTTCTTCTTTTACTACAACTGTGGGTTTCTTTGTTTTCTCTTTGGTAGGAATAACAACACTTTCGTCAGTACTATTTTCTTGTGACAATATTGCTTCGTCAGGTGTAGTATTTACTGGAGTTTGCTTAGATTGGTTGTTTACCTCTAGTACTTCACTTTGATAATCAGCTCCAGACCCAAGATCACTATCTCCAAAATTGACTGTAACTCCGCCACCGCCACCACCGCCAGCAAGTTCATCTGCATTTGCAGGAGGCCAAAATCGGATAAAAAATAAAATCAACAACATTGTCGCATACAAAAGAGTAGTGATGATTAAAGATTTCTTTTGATTAGATGAAATGGTGGAACTCATTTTTGTTTTGTTTGTAAAAGTGTAAAATTAAAAACGTTGAAAAGTACTAAAAATTGTCAAGAGTAAAAAGCGAGTGCTCAAATATAAATTGGAGCTTTTTAAAAGTAAAATGGGAATTAGTAGCTTTTATGACTACTAATTCCCATTAATATAAGTGTAAATATGATTGCTTGTATTAAGTAAGCTGTTTTAGTGCAATTTCAAATGCAGTTGCGCTAATGTTAGTTTTGCTAGGATTAAGTTCATACGCTTTCTCGATAGCTTTTTTAATGATTTCAGAAGTATCTAAAAAGATAGCTTCGTCTGTCATTTGAACTTTCTTTTCCATGAAATAAGCAAATACACGTGCCATACCGCAATTAGAAATAAAGTCAGGAATTAAGCTCACTTTGTGATCTACATCTTCCATAATTGGACCAAAAAATATTTCTTTGTCAGCAAAAGGAACATTGGCACCACATGAAATTACCTCAAGACCCTGAGAAATTAAACTATCAATTTGAGATTGAGTCACCAATCTTGATGCAGCGCATGGAGTGAATATCTCAGCTCCAATAGTCCAAATCTTTTGGTTGATTTCCTCAAAAGGGATCATGTTTTCGGCAACCAGTTTGTTTCCGTCTTTGGCTAAAAATAAAGCTCTTATTTCTTCAAAAGAGAATCCTTCTTCATTGATCAATCCGCCATCTCTATCAATAATACCAATTACTTTGGCGCCCATTTCGGCTAAATAAAAAGCAGCTGCAGAACCAACATTGCCAAAACCTTGAACAATAGCTTTCTTTCCTTTTACATCACCGCCATAAATGGCATAAAAGTTACGAACGGCTTCGGCTACACCGTAACCAGTAATCATATCAGCAACAGTATATTTTTTAGAAACGTCTGGAGAGAATTTTGGGTTCTCTATTACTTTTACAACACCTTGACGCAACTGACCTATTCTATTGATTTTATCCGCTTCAGTAGGTTTGAAATGACCGTTGAATACACCTTCTTGCGGGTGCCAAACACCACATTCCTCAGTCATAGGAATAACTTCGTGAATTTCGTCTACGTTCAAATCGCCACCTGTACCGTAATAACTTTTCAATAAAGGAGAAACCGCTTTGTACCAGCGTTGCAATACTCCTTTTTTTCTTGGGTCATTTGGGTCAAAATTTATTCCAGATTTAGCTCCGCCAATGGCAGGTCCAGAAACCGAAAACTTAACTTCCATTGTTTTGGCAAGTGATAAAACCTCATTCATGTCAAGGCCTTTTCTCATTCTTGTACCACCACCTGCAGCACCTCCGCGAAGAGAATTAATTACAGTCCAGCCTTCGGCTTCGGTTTCAGGATCTTTCCAGTTAAAAACAATTTCAGGCTCTTTATTTTCGAATTTCTTTAATAAATCTTTCATTTGTTGTGATATGTTTATATCTGCAAATATAAAAAAAGCAATTTTGCTAATTGTTTATTCTGCAAAAAAAAAGAGTAAAGATTTTTTTGTTATTCTTTTCCTAATAAATCTTCTTTCAATGTTTTGTCAACTGGGTTTTCAGATAGCCAAATTCCGTAGAATGCTTTTTTGAATTCTAGGCCTTTAATTTTACCTCTGTAAATTTTATTCTTTGTAATCCATAATGATTCATCTTGTGGATTAAAAGTAAGTTCAAAAACATCACCAGATTTAGTCTCTTCGGTACTTAATAAGTCTTCAAGTTCTTGAAGTTCTTTGGCAAATTTTAGGACTCCAGATTCTCCTACAGATTTTTCCATCCCTTTTGCAAGCGCTTTAGATAGTTTTTTTGAGGATATTAATCCAGATGTAATATGAAGTGAAACTGCCATTTCGTTTCCGCTTTCAAGAATCTGGTTAGCATCTTGACTAAACTTAGTCAAATACAAAGCTTGAATGTATAAATCAGTAAAAAATTTGGAGCGTTGTCCCACTCCATTAAGGGTAAGGGTTGTTCCTTTAAATTCAATTGTTCTAGGAATGTTAACTCCGTTTACAGTAAAGTTTTTTTGTGCATTTACGGTATTAAATTGTAGAGCACTCATTAAGGCGAATACTATCAGTACTTTTTTCATAATGTGGTATTTAATTAAAAAAATGGATTTTAAACAGTCTGCAAATATAGCTCAAAAAAAGCATTGTAATGATATTGAGATTAATGTCTTTTTAAAATTATGATTTCTAGCTTAATTTGTCTTAAAATTAATGAAAAATATTTATTTATTCATAAATTTTTCCTGAACTATGATTCATTTTAGCTCCCGTCACACTTTTTAATACATTGATTTTGTTTTCTAATCGCAATATTCCAAGTATTCCAAAGATCAGTGCCTCTTTAAATTCGATAATTTTAGGTGAAGGAATTATAATAGTTGCAAGTGGTAATTCATTTTGTATGGATTCAATTAAAAAATTATGGTAAGCTCCGCCTCCGGTAATAAATAATGTTCCGGTTTTGTGTGGCAACACATTTGCTATTTGTATAGCAATATGCTTTGTAAAGGTGTGAAGCTTATCTTCAATTGATATTTCATAGTGGTCTATCAAGGGAATAATTATTTCTTTTACAAATTCAAACCCCAGTGATTTAGGATATTTTTTTTGATAATAGTCTAATTCGTTTAATTCTTTTAACAAATTGATTTGTAGAGAGCCATTCTTTGCGATAGCTCCTTTGTTGTCATAGGGCAATCCTAACAAATTTGAATAATGGTTGAACACTGTGTTTACAGGGCAAATATCAAAAGCAATCCGTTCTTGATTTAATTCAAACGATAAGTTTGAAAATCCACCTAAATTCATGCAATAGTCGTATTCACTAAATAATATCCGATCTCCTATAGGTACAAGTGGTGCGCCTTGACCACCAAGGGCTACATCTTGAACTCTAAAGTCACAAACTACTTTCTGTTTTACGATAGATGCTATTTGTGGTAAATTTCCAATTTGTAAAGTGATGCCCTTATCTGGCTGATGTAAAATAGTATGCCCGTGGGAACAAACGGCATCAATAGAGTTGAGATTGTTTTTTAAAATGAAGTTTAAGATTACCTCACCTAGTAACTGTGTATAGGCTTCATTTAATTCAGTTAATTTTTCAGAAGAGAAAGAAACGGCACTTTTTAATTTGTTTAACCAGTCTGGTGAGTATGAAACAGTTTGGGTTTCTAAAATTTCAAATTCCCACTTATTGTCTTTTGTAGTAAAAACAATGTGTGCCAAATCAATGCCATCTAGCGATGTGCCTGACATGACACCTATAATATTGTATTTTTCTTTAAACATTGGCTAAAATTGCGAAATCGTTTGAAATCTGATATTTAATAATTACTTTTGGAGGCAAATTTATGAACAATTAATTTACAATAAAAATATGGATTTTAATCTAACCGAAGAGCATTTAATGATTCAGCAAGCTGCTAGAGATTTTGCTGTTGCAGAATTATTACCAGGAGTGATTGAGCGCGATGAACATTCAAAATTTCCTACTGAGCAAGTGAAGATGATGGCCGAATTGGGTTTCATGGGAATGATGGTAGATCCTAAGTATGGTGGGTCAGGTTTAGATAGTATTTCATATGTATTGGCAATGACCGAAATAGCAAAAGTAGATGCGTCTGCTGCCGTTATAATGTCTGTTAACAATTCATTAGTTTGCGCTGGTATGGAAAAATATTGTTCAGAAGAACAAAAAATGAAATACTTAGTGCCTCTAGCTAAAGGGGAAGTTATTGGTGCATTTTGTTTGTCTGAGCCAGAAGCTGGAAGTGATGCAACTTCTCAAAAAACAACTGCAATTGATAAAGGCGACCATTATTTATTAAATGGTACCAAAAACTGGATTACAAATGGAAGTACAGCATCTACCTATTTAGTGATTGCACAAACAGATGTTGAAAAAGGACATAAGGGTATTAATGCTTTTATTGTTGAAAAAGGTTGGGCTGGTTTTGATATTGGACCAAAAGAAAAGAAAATGGGAATTCGTGGTAGTGATACCCACTCTTTAATGTTTACAGATGTTAAGGTTCCTAAAGAAAATAGAATTGGTGAAGATGGTTTTGGGTTTGCTTTTGCTATGAACGTCTTAAATGGTGGTAGAATAGGTATAGCATCTCAAGCATTAGGAATTGCTACAGGAGCTTATGAAATAGCTTTGAAATATTCAAAAGAAAGAAAAGCTTTTGGGAAGGAGATTTTTAATCATCAAGCGATTGCCTTTAAATTAGCTGATATGTATGTAAAAGTTACTGCTGCTAAATTATTAGTAATGAAAGCTGCTTGTGAAAAAGATGAAGGTAAAGATATTGCACACTCTGGGGCAATGGCAAAATTATATGCTTCAGAAATTGCTCTTGAGGTAGCTAACGAAGCGGTTCAAATCCACGGAGGAAACGGTTACGTAGCTGAATATCATGTAGAACGTATGATGCGTGATTCTAAGATTACACAGATATACGAAGGAACTTCAGAGATTCAACGTATCGTGATTTCAAGAGGATTGGTTTCCTAAAAGTTATACAGATCTAGTTTAAACCCTTTTCAATTTCGATTGAAAAGGGTTTTTTTATTGCCTTTATTAGAATTTTAAGGTTTTTTTATATTTTTATTGTTTAAAAATGATTTCGGGAATCTTTTTAATTTGATACTAATTGCTTTTCTTTGTTGAGTTGTGATTTTGGATTTCTTTTTTTTACCATTGCAATACCCAACTAATACATTTTTATGTTAATACCTTCGATACATAATAGTTTAAACGAATTGATAGATTTGCTAGATCAATTGTCACAAACAGAATATTCAAATTCTTGTGCAGAATTAAGCAATGCTACTATTGGTGAGCATACGAGACATATTATTGAAATGTTTCAATGTCTTGAAAATCAATATGATTTAGGAGTTGTAAACTATGATAAAAGAGAGCGTAACACCCTTATTCAAACGGATACCACTTTTGCAATAGAAAATATTAAGGCTGTTCAGAAAAATTTGGATAAGGAAAACAAAAACATAACCTTACTGCAAATTATTGACGGCGAAGAAATCCGAATTGAAAGCAACTATAATAGAGAGTTGTTATATAATTTAGAACATTGCATTCACCACCAGGCGCTTATAAAAGTTGCAATATTACAATGTGAAACCGTTACTATTGATCCAAATTTTGGTGTTGCAAGATCAACAATAGAATATAGAAATCAATGTGCACAGTAAGTTTTGTAGCAACAAATGATAGTGTTATCATTACTTCGAACCGGGACGAAAAAACAATAAGGCCTAGCGCCATTCCTCCAAAAAGTTATACTGTAAATGGACAAAATCTTATTTTTCCAAAGGATCCAAAAGCAGGCGGGACTTGGTTTGTGACCAAAGATGATGGAACTGTTTTGGTATTACTAAATGGTGCCGCAGAAAAACATGAAGTTCAATTATCATATCGAAAAAGTCGTGGCTTGATTGTTTTAGAAATGATTAGTAGCGCGTCGCCAAAAGATTTTTGGGTTGAGATTGATTTAGAGTCGATAGAACCATTTACATTAGTGTTGTTTCAAAATCAGGAACTTTTTCAATTGCGTTGGGATGGAAATAGTAAGCAAACGCTAGCTTTAGATAGCAATAAAAATCACATTTGGTCTTCATCTACTTTGTATCCAGCTTTGGTGAGGGAACAACGAGCTGCTTGGTTTCATGCTTTTATGAGTGAAACTGATGTTATTTCAAAAGAAAAACTATATGATTTTCATAGGCATACGCAGGAAGGAAATGAGGAAAACGGTTTAGTAATCAATCGAAATAACGAGATGAAAACCTTAAGTATTACTCAGGCTGTAGTACATCAAAATAAAGTTAGTATCTTACATTATGATTTGGTAGAGCAACTTGATTTTTCAACCTCATTTATCACCGTCTAAATACTACATTTTGAAATTATTTTTTCATAAAATTACCCATTGGGAATATTGGCCTTTTCAGATTGTATATATTCCCATTTATTTTTTGTGGTCTTACTATTCGATCAAGGCAAAATCTATTTTTTTCTTTAATGCTTCTAATCCCACTATAAAAAATGGAGGTTTTATGATGGAGTCTAAGAAAGAAATTTATGATTTGATACCGCAACAGTATTACCCAAAAACGGAATTAATAAAAGAAGGGACCGCGGTAGAAAATGTTATAAAAACGGTCGAAAGCGCAGCAATTAAGTATCCGTTTATTGCAAAACCAGATGTTGGACTACGAGGATCTGGAGTCAAAAAAATTAACACGGTTCAGGATTTAAAAGAATATGCTGAAAAAGCAAATTTCAATTACTTGGTTCAAGATTTAATACCTTTTTCAAATGAGGTTGGTATTTTTTATGTGCGCTATCCTAATGAAAAATTAGGTAGAATTACCGGAATAGTATCTAAAGAATTCTTGATTATTACTGGAGATGGTTTTTCAACCGTTCAAGAGTTAATCAAGCAGAATCCACGCTATGAACTTCAATTGAATGTCTTGAAAAAAGAGTACGGTAAAAAATTATTCGAAATTTTACCAAAAGGCGAGAAGTTGAATTTAGTACCCTACGGTAATCATGCTCGAGGTGCAAAATTTGTAGATGGTAGCCATTGGATAACTCCAGAATTGACTAAAACGATTAACGAAATGTGTTTGCAAATCCCAGGTTTTTATTTTGGTAGACTGGATGTCATGTATAATACTATCGAAGAATTAGAACTAGGAATTAATTTTGCAGTGGTAGAGTTGAACGGAGCTGGAAGTGAGCCAACTCATATTTATGACCCGAAACATTCACTATTTTTTGCTTGGAAAGAATTAGCGCGTCACATTGCGTATATGTATGAAATAAGTGTGGCCAATCATAAAAATGGCGTTCCTTATTTAGAACATAAAGAGGGAATGAAGGAATATAAAATGCACCTACAGCAAAGTAAAAAAATTGTAAATTTCTGATTCCATGAGAGCCATAAAAAATATTTTTGTTGGTTTTTTGGTCAGCTTTATTGGTTCAATTCCACTGGGTTATTTAAATGTTATAGGATATGAAATTTTTTCAAAATTAGGAATTTATAATCTATTCCAATTTTTGTCAGGTGTTATTTGTATTGAAATGTTTGTTGTTTATTTTACATTGGTCTTTGCTACACCATTAGTAAATAATAAAAAGTTAATGAAAACTATTGATGTTTTTGCTGTTTTTTTTCTTTTGATTTTATCGTATTCGTTTTACGCTTCTGCAAATAACAGTGTGGGGAATCAAAGTGTTCTTAAAAAGTACATGTCCTATTCTCCATTTTTGATTGGCGTACTCTTAAATTGTATTAATTTTTTGCAATTGCCGTTCTGGACAGGTTGGAATTTGTATTTGCTTAACGGCAAGTTTATCTCATTGGGAAGAAAGTATAAATTTTTTTATGTAGGCGGAACAATTATTGGTACTTTTATAGGAATGTTAAGTTTGATTTTGTTGTTAGATTCTGTTTCAAGTCAAAGTTTTCGTTTTTCTCAGTACATCATTCCTGTGTGTATACCTTTGTTTTTTGTAATCATGTCAGTTGTACAAATGGTAAAAGTATATCGTAAATATTATAAAAAAAGGAGTTTGTAATTTTCATGGATTGCTAAACATTGCCTTAGTAGTTTATTAAAAAAAATATTAATTAATTTATTATCAATTAGAATTATGAAGAAAATTGTATGGACACTATCGTTTATGATAGGATGTATTAGCAGTATGATTGCGCAAAGCGATGAGTTGGTTGCGCAAACTCCCCTTAAATATGAGTATCAAGTTAAAGAAAGTGATGTGTCTAGTACGCTAAAGACTTTATCATCAAATGATCTTGAAGGTCGTGAAACGGGTCAGCCAGGTATGGTTAAGGCAGCTGATTTTTTAGAGAAAATTTTGAAAGACAATAATGTACAGCCTTATTTTAAAACCTATAAAGATACTTTGACCACGTTCAAAGGAACAGCGTTTAATGTTGTGGGTTTTGTTGAAGGAAATGACCCCGTATTAAAGAAAGAATTTATTATAATAAGTGCTCACTATGACCACATAGGTATTGATAAAAAAGGAGAAAATGGAGATTTTATAAACAACGGTGCAAATGATGATGCCTCCGGGTGTACTGCTGTTGCTGAAATGGCTAAGTATTTCAGTTTTCATAAAAATAATCAACGTAGTATTTTATTCGTGTTTTTTGCTGGGGAGGAAAAAGGGTTGTTAGGATCTAAACATTTGGCTAAAAAACTAAAAGCACAAAATTTTAACTTGTACACTCAATTTAATATTGAAATGATTGGCGTTCCTATGAAAAGAGATTATTTGGCCTACATTACTGGTTTTGATAAGTCTAACATGGCGGCTAAAATAAATGAATATACTGGAAAAAAAACCATTGGTTTTTTACCAAAAGAAGCTGAATACGAATTGTTTTATAGATCTGATAATTTTTCTTTTTATGATGTTTTTAAAGTGCCATGTCAATCTGTAAGTACATTTGATTTCGAAAATTTTGAATTCTATCACCATGTTTCCGATGATTTCAAAGCAATGGATGTTCCTCACATGACCTCGTTTATTCAAGAATTATTACCTGCTGTGACACAAATGGCAAATACGGCAATTCACGAAATTATCATGCTCAAATAAAGTTAAGAAAGAGCTTGATTCATATCATACGCAAGAATGTAATAGTCATTATTGTTGAATTGAAATTCGCTAATGATTGACCAATTCAGTTTTTGCGTATGTGCTTTTGTAGAAGGAATATTGATTTTGTTTATAAAAGTTAAGGCTAACGGAAACTTTTGCGACATGTGTACGCGCATGAATTCAAATAGAGGGAATATTAGTCCTTTTCCGCGATACTCTTGATGAATTGAAATTGGACCATATTGAAAACTATTGGTTAGCGTAAAAGTATGATCTAAAAAGTGCAATTCCGGAAGTAGTGAACTCATGTATTCGAAAATGGGCCATTGTTTGAAAAAATCCCAACTTCCAGCAAAAATGTACCCAATAATTTCACCACGGTCTTTAGCAATAAATAGTTCTTGTTTTTCTATAACGTCATTTAATTGTGAGATTGTAAAAGGAGTAGTGACAAATCCAGCAGCTTTTTCAGTTTCAGTTAAGTTTGCAACGAGGTATAATTCTTGTAAGGCCAGCACTCCGTCAATGTCACTTATTTGGGCTATTTCATAGGATAGATTCTGTGTCATATTTTTAGAATTCAAAGGTTCATGTTTTGATTTAAAACTACACGTAATAATACGAATTTAAATTTTTATTGAGATAACAATCTCCAAGTAAAGCAGTATTTTTTTGCTGTTTTTGTTTATTTTTGTCCTATGAAAAATATCATTATTACTGGAACTAGCAGAGGCATTGGATTTGAATTGGCCTTGCAGTTTGCAACAGCAGGTCATCAAGTATTAGCAATTTCTAGAAACATTCCGCAAGCATTACTAGCAAACCAAAATATTACGTGTCTCTCAGTTGATTTGTCTGTTGAGTCTGAATTAAATAAAGTCAAAGAATTTCTTGACCAATCTTGGAAACAAGTAGATGCTGTGATTCATAACGCAGGGAGTTTATTGTTGAAACCTTTTGTTGAAACCACACAAGAAGATTTTGAAAATATTTACAAAGTCAATGTTTTTGCAGTTGCTAATTTAACTCGCATTTGTTTGCCGTACTTGCATAAAGGGAGTCATGTTGTAACCATAAGTTCTATGGGAGGCATTCAAGGAAGCTTAAAATTTGCTGGCCTAGCCGCATATAGTTCGAGTAAAGGAGCTGTTATTACCTTGTCTGAATTATTAGCTGAGGAGTATAAAGAGCAAGGAATATCTTTTAATGTTCTTGCACTGGGCTCTGTTCAAACTGAAATGCTGGAAGAAGCTTTTCCTGGATATCAAGCACCTATTCAAGCAAATGAAATGGCAAATTATATTTTTGATTTTACTTTAAATGGCAATAAGTATTTTAACGGTAAAGTACTGCAAGTTTCTTCTACAAATCCATAATTCTGAATTATTTTGATAGAAACGCTTGCTAAATTTCTGCCTGATCACGCTGTAAAACCTGCATTTGAATTGATTGTGACACATGGTGTTCATCTAAAAATTGTGAATGAACGCGCTACACGTCATGGTGATTATAGGAAAGGGTTAAGTGGTAAACATGAAATAACAGTTAATGGGAGTTTAAATAAATATAGGTTCCTTATGACTCTTATTCATGAAGTTGCTCATCTTGTAGCTTTTGAGAAATATGGTCGCAATATTAAACCGCATGGTCAAGAATGGAAACATACTTTTCAGCAATTGATGGTGCCTTATATTCGGCCAGAGATCTATCCAAATCATTTGTTACCCTTGCTAGCAAGACATTTTAGAAATCCAAGTGCCACTAGCGATACCGATACTACTTTGGCACTAGCCTTGAAACAGTACGACAATCAAAACGATAAAAATTATGTTTTCGAAATTCCATACGGAAGTGTTTTTCGAATCAAAAACGGAAAAATATTCAAGAAAATAGCTGTGAGAACGAAGCGTTTTGAATGTCTCGAAATAAGTTCTGGGAAACTCTACCTTTTTAATCCAAATGCTGAGGTTGAACTGCTACAATCATAATTGCTTATTCTTTTAAGTAGGCTTCTCTCACTTTTTTGAACAAGTTTGAGGAGTATACAAAAGCAACTACAGCTTCATTATCAGTTCTGAAAATTTCTTCTTTGCTGCCTTCCCAAGCTTTTAAACCATCTTTTAAGAACAAAATTTTCTCACCAATTTCCATAACTGAATTCATGTCATGTGTATTAATTACAGTAGTGATGTTGTATTCTTCGGTGATTTCTTTGATGAGGTTGTCAATCAAAATTGCCGTATTTGGATCTAATCCTGAGTTAGGTTCGTCACAAAACAAATATTTAGGATTGTTAACAATAGCACGAGCTATGGCAACACGTTTTTGCATTCCACCAGATATTTCAGATGGCAGTTTGTTATGAGCTTTAACCAATGCAACTCTGTCTAAAACAAAATCAACACGTTCCTTAATTTTTGCAGTATTGTCTTTGGTAAACATTCTCAAAGGGAATGCAACATTTTCGGCTACGGTCATAGAATCAAAAAGTGCACTTCCTTGAAAAACCATTCCAATTTCGGTACGCAATTCTCTTTTTTCATCAGCTTCAAGTTCAGAGTACACACGACCATCAAAACAAATTTGTCCAGTCTCGGGCGTATGAATCCCTAAAAGACTTTTCAATAAAACAGTTTTTCCAGATCCACTTTGTCCTATAATAAGGTTGGTCTTTCCTGTTTCAAAAACAGTCGATATCCCTTTTAGGATTTTATTTCCGTTAAATGATTTTTCTACGTTTTTTACTTCTATCATGACCCTAATAACAATTGTGTTAATATATAATTAATAAGTATGATACAAACAGATGTCCATACAAATGACACTGTACTTGCTTTTCCTACCTCTAGTGCTCCACCTTTCATATAATAGCCGTGAAAAGAGGGAATTGTAGCAAGTAACATAGCAAAAATTAAGGTTTTTATAAAAGCATACGTAATGTGAAACGGAATGAATTCCATTTGAGTTCCATTTATAAATTCGTCACTAGATATAAATCCGCCGTAAACACCAGCCATCCAACCGCCTAAAATACCTAAAAACATAGCAATTCCTATGACAAAAGGGTAAAGTAATAAGGCTATAATTTTTGGAAAAACAAGGTAATTTAAGGAATTTACACCCATTACCTCTAGCGCATCAATTTGTTCTGTAACACGCATTGTTCCTATACTTGATGTAATAAAGGAACCCATTTTTCCAGCCATAATAACAGATATGAAGGTAGGAGCAAACTCAAGAATCACAGATTGTCTTGTGGCAAAGCCAATAAGATATTTTGGAATTAATGGGTTTGTAAGGTTCAATGCAGTTTGAATAGCCACTACACCTCCCACGAAAAAGGAAATAAAAGCAACAATCCCAAGTGAGTCAATGACCAAGTCATCAATTTCTTTGAAGATCAATTTTTTCATTACAGACCATTTCGTCTGTTTGTTGAAAATTTCTTTAAGCATCAGGAAGTATCTTCCTATTTGCGTTATATATCGAATGAGCATCATAAGTTTACGAATATGGGCTAAATTACAAAATTGTAAGCATTTTGCGAGTCAAGTAAATTAATAGTTTCCTGCTGTAAAACTAAAACAGTTTTTCTTTCATTTTTTTCAATCGGTAATTGCGTATGAATTTTGCTTGTTCAGCAGTAACTAACAATGGAGTTTTTGATTTTTTTGCTTTCCAAAAACCGTTCATGTAATCTATAAAAAGAAGTGGTTTTTTTTTCATCATAGCTAGTTTTATCGAAGCTATCGCTGTGATGACAAAACCATAACCAAGTGTATAAAAAGCCTCGCCTTGCTTGTAACGTGCTTTTTGATTGTAATTTGCACCTGTTGGTTTTAAGTGTTTCACCTTCAAACTTTCATCAGTGACTACTTTCCAGTTGTAAAATTTGCATAATAATTCATCTACAGTATCCCAACCCATGGCTGGTTTTAGTCCGCCAATTTGTTGAAAGGTTTCTTTTCTATAGGCTTTTAATGCGCCACGAATATGATCTTTGTCTGTTAAGTTTTCAAGTATCCAATCACCGTTTTTTTCGATGTAGCAAAATCCACCTGCCATTCCAATTCTTTCATCGGACTGGAAGTGTTTAATAATGGTTTCGAAATAATTAGCAGGAAATATTAGGTCGGCATCAATTTTTACAATTAAATCATAGTTTTCATCTAAAGTATTAAATCCTGTTTGAAAGGCTTGAATTACTTTACTTCCGGGTAAATGAACAGCATCTGAAGTTTTGTTAACCAATGAAATAAAAGGATGTTTACTGATAAATGAATTGACAACAACAGCTGTATTATCAGTAGAATTATCATTTACCACTACAATTTTAGCTGGTAAAACAGTTTGCTCCACTAAGGATTGAAGTGTCAAAGAAATCAATGCTTCTTCGTTATGTGATGGAATTACGATATAATATCTCATTAGAAAAATCTGTTTTCTTTATTCTATTATTTATTTTCTCTAACAGCGCAAACAATATAATATCTCGGGGTGAAATAGCGTAATAAAGGTCTAAAACCAATTTTTTTTACTGGATGTGTGAATTTTTCTCGAGCGGTGATTTTCCAACCCGTTTTTTCTAATAACCAATCTAATTGCCAATCTTCAAACTCATGGTAATGCCTGTCCCACATATCGGTTTTGCTGCGGTACGCTGGTGAAAACCAAAGGCGTAACGGAATAGAAATGACTAATTTATTGCAGTTTACATTTTCTAAAACAGTATATGGATTTAATAAATGCTCGAATATTTCGAAGGCAGTAAAAACAGAATAAGTTTCGGTTTGCAATGCCGTTTGGTCGTTATCTAAATCTTCTCCTTTGGTGTTTTTTACTTGGTATCCATTTTCTTCCATGATTTTAGAAAACGGATTAGGTACTCCTAAATCAAAGATGGTTTCTGAGGTGGTAACGTGTTGTTTTAAAAATTCTAAGGTATGTTTGAATCTTTTATTAGGAAATGTTTTTTCGTACATGTTTTTTTGATTTTGCCACTGTGGCACGCAGGTACAAATATAGTAATAAATGTGTTTTGGGCACTGTTTTTTAGCCCGGATGGCAACGAAAATCCCGGAGGTATAAAATGTAGTTTTTCAAGGGGCAAAAAGCGACTAACAGAAGCTTTATTGCCCCTTAGAAAAACAAGTTTTATAACGAGGAATTGCAGTGTACAGCCGGATTAGCTTCATGTACTCATGCAATTGTTGTAGTTAATATCTATAAATAAAGGCATTGATGTTCATTCCTGCACCTACAGAGGCAAATAGAAGGATGTCCCCTTCTTGAATGGATTGATTTTCTATTTGACCGCGAATTAACAAATCAAAAAGAGTCGGTACGGTTGCAACGCTGCTGTTTCCTAATTCATGAATGCTCATAGGCATGATGTCCTTAGGTACAGTTTTGTCAAATAATTTATAGAATCGCTGAATAATGGCTTCGTCCATTTTTTCGTTGGCTTGGTGAATCAAGATTTTTTTCACGTCGTCAATACCTATTCCACTGGCATCAAGACAGTTTTTCATAGCCAAGGGAACATTGTTTAACGCAAATTCATAGATTTTGCGACCATACATTTTGATATATCGTGTATCTGGATCTAAATCAAGATTGTATGATTTGCCAAAAAACAAATAGTGTGACTCGTCAATGGAGTATGTGGCACTTTCATAGGCTAACATTCCAGTTTCATCATCCGAAGCTTCGATAATGGCAGCACCAGCTCCGTCAGAATAGATCATGGAATCTCTGTCATGAACGTCAACAACTCTGGAAAGTGTTTCGGAACCGACTACTAAACATCTTTTTGCCATTCCAGATTTGATGAATGCATTTGCTTGTAAAACGCCTTCAATCCAGCCTGGGCATCCAAAGAGGATGTCGTAAGCAACACATTTTGGATTCTTTATTTGTAGTTTATTTTTTACACGTGTGGCTAAGCTAGGTAGCATATCCGATTGGTTTGTGCCATATTTTACATCACCAAAGTTGTGTGCAAAAATGATATAATCAATGGTTTCTGGATCGATCGATGCATTTGCTATTGCTTTTTCGCAAGCAAAAAAGGCTAAGTCTGATGAATTGAGATGATCTTCGGCATAGCGTCTGTGTTCTATTCCGGTAATGCCTTTAAATTTTTTAATAACAACTTGGTTAGGATAGCCAAAAGGAGTTCCATCTTCATTCAAAAATACATGTTCGCCAAAGTCAGTATTGCTTACTTTTTTCTCAGGAATATAGCTTCCTATTCCAGCTATTTTTATTTTCATTGTGTTAATTTTCCAAATTTGAGGCTAATTTAATCAATATTAATTTAGAACACTCACAAAATTTACTATGCGTGCATATAATTATGAAATAATAGATAATTGGCAAAAAAACTGATAATTCAATTGTGAATCTAGAGAATCATTGAGATAATTATTTGTTAAATATGTGTGTCAATATAACTCTGTTTTGAGTACTAATATTGGTTTCTTAAACGAACTGCGATTTTGTAGGATAGTGGTTAAAAAAAATGCCTCGAATAATTTCGAGGCATTAAAGTGTGTGTTTTGAAAACTAACTTTCCATATACGCTTCAATTGGAGCGCAAGAGCATACTAGATTTCTATCACCGTAAGCTTCATCGGCACGACGAACTGTTGGCCAGAATTTATTATCGGCAATATACTCTAATGGGAATGCAGCTTGCTCACGTGTATAAGGATAAATCCAAGTGTCAGAAGTTACCATTGTCAAGGTGTGCGGTGCATTTTTCAATACATTGTTTGGATTCTCCAGTGTTGCTGCTTCAATTTCTTTACGAATTGAAATCATAGCATCACAAAAACGATCTAGTTCCTCTAAGTTTTCACTTTCAGTAGGTTCAATCATAAGAGTTCCTGCAACTGGGAACGAAACGGTAGGAGCATGGAAACCATAATCCATCAAACGTTTTGCAATATCAGTTACTTCAATTCCTTTTTCTTTAAACGGACGACACTCTAAAATCATTTCGTGTGCAGCACGACCCATTTCTCCAGAATATAGGGTATCAAAATGACCGTTTAGTTTTTCTTTAATGTAGTTTGCATTTAAAATAGCGTACTCAGTAGATTTCTTCAAACCTTCAGCACCCAGCATGCAAATATATCCGTAAGAAATCAAGCAAACCAAAGCAGAGCCCCAAGGAGCAGCAGAAATTGCAGTAATCGCATTTTCGCCACCTGTAGGTATTACTGGATTTGTAGGTAAAAATGGAACCAATTGCGGTGCAACGCAAATAGGACCTACACCAGGACCACCTCCACCATGAGGAATAGCAAAAGTTTTGTGTAAATTTAAGTGGCAAACATCAGCACCAATGGTTGCAGGATTTGTCAATCCTACTTGTGCATTCATGTTAGCACCATCCATATATACTTGTCCACCATTATCGTGAATCAATTGGGTAATTTCTTTAATAGCGCTTTCAAAAACTCCGTGAGTAGAAGGATACGTTACCATTAAACAAGACAAATTATCTTTGTGAAGAATGGCTTTTTCACGTAAATCATCAATATCAATGTTTCCGTTCTCAAGAGTTTTAGTAACTACTACTTTCATTCCCGCCATAGCTGCAGAAGCTGGGTTGGTGCCGTGAGCTGATGATGGAATCAAAGCAATATTACGGTGGTGATCACCGCGAGACTGGTGGTAGGCACGAATAACCATTAAACCAGCGTATTCTCCTTGAGCGCCAGAATTAGGTTGCAATGTAGTTCCTGCAAATCCAGTTACTACGTTTAGTTGTTGCTCTAATTTAGCTAACATTTCTTGGTATCCTTGCGCCTGATCTAATGGTGCAAACGGGTGAATGTTGTTCCATTGTGCCATACTTAAAGGTAACATTTCGGAGGCTGCATTCAATTTCATCGTGCAAGATCCTAATGAAATCATGGAATGGTTTAACGCTAAATCTTTTCGCTCTAACATTTTAATGTAACGCATCAAAGCCGTTTCTGAATGGTGTTTGTTGAAAACATCATGTGTTAAAAACGTAGATGTTCTTTCTAAATGAGACGGAATTTGATTTTCGGTTGCTAATTCTGAAATTGTTGTAGCTGGTTTTCCAGTAGCTTCAGCAAATATTGAAACTATAGTGTTCAAATCAGCAATACTAGTTGTTTCGTTTACAGAAATTGAAACAGTATTTTCGTCAGCATAAAAGAAATTTACTTCTTTTGATTCTGCTATTTCCTTAATTTTTTGAGCGTTAGTTTTGATAACGATAGTGTCAAAAAACGAAGTGTTGGTTTGGTACAAGCCCAGTTTTTCTATTTCGTTTGCCAATGTTACTGCCGAAGCATGAACTTTATCAGCTATGTATTGCAATCCTTTTGGACCATGATAAACAGCGTACATTCCGGCCATTACAGACAATAATACTTGTGCAGTACAAATATTTGATGTTGCCTTGTCACGTTTTATATGTTGTTCTCTCGTTTGCAAAGCCATACGCAATGCACGGTTGCCATCAGTATCAACAGTTACACCGATAATACGACCTGGCATAGAACGTTTGTACTCTTCTTTAGTTGCAAAGTAAGCAGCGTGCGGTCCGCCGTATCCTAACGGAATTCCAAAACGTTGTGTAGTTCCTAGCACAACATCGGCTCCCATTTCTCCTGGAGGAGTCAGTTTTACCAAACTCAATATATCTGCAGCAACTGCAACTTTAATTTCATTGAGTTTTGCCTTAGCAATAAAACCAGCATAATCATTTACTTGACCAAATTTTCCTGGATATTGTAAAATTGCACCATAAAATTCTTTTGAGAAATCAAAATCTTCATGGTTTCCTACAACAAGCTCAACGCCAATAGGAGTAGAACGAGTTTGCAATACCGATAGGGTTTGTGGTAAAATTTCTTCAGAAACGAAGAATTTATTAACATTGTTTTTCTTTTGATCACGAGAGCGAACATCGAATAAAAGCGCCATAGCCTCGGCTGCAGCTGTACTTTCATCAAGTAAAGATGCGTTTGCAATTTCCATTCCCGTAAGTTCAATTACTGTTGTTTGGAAATTTAAAATAGCTTCTAAACGACCTTGAGCAATTTCTGCTTGGTAAGGGGTGTATGCCGTGTACCATCCTGGATTTTCAAAGATATTTCTTTGAATTACAGCAGGAATAATAGCAGCGTTGTATCCTAATCCTATATATGATTTGAATACTTTATTTTTGTTTCCTAAGTTAAAAATGTGGTTTGCAAACTCGTACTCTGTCATGGCAGGTTCTAAGTCCAAATCAGCTTTTAATCGGATGTCACTCGGAATGGTTTCATCAATCAATTGATCTAGTGAGTCGGCACCAATTGTTTTTAACATGTGCGTTAAATCATTCTCTCTAGGGCCAATGTGTCTTAAAGCAAAAGCGTCTGTTTTCATTGTATGTCTAATGGGTTGTGTGTTTCTTAATTTAAGGCTGTAAAATTAAATATTAATATGCTATAAATAACCTTTTTTAAGTTGATTTTCTATGAATTTTTCAACTAAAAGCCTTTCTTATTAACACATTGATTAATTTTGTCTAATGCGATATTTTAAAAATATTTTTGAATTTTACATCAATAGCAGTATACACGTGGCATTATCTTGTTTTGCGCTGGTTCATCTCACGTACAGTATGTTCCACATTTCTTATAACACCAGCGTGGCTTTCTTCACTTTTTTTGGAACCATAGTGGGCTATAATTTTGTAAAATATGATGCTTTGGTTAGAGATAAAATAGTAAAAGTTAATGCTCAGATCCAATGGATTGCGTTTCTCAGTTTTCTATCCTTGATAGCTACGGGTTATTATTTTTTTCAATTAGAAAGATTCACACAAATTATTGGTCTTGTTTTTCTAATTATCGTATTGCTCTATACGTTGCCTTTCTTTCCGAATAAGAAAAATGCCCGAAACTGGGCTGGAATTAAAATCTATATTGTGGCTTTATGTTGGGTAGGAGTGACGCTTTTTTTACCCATCGTTAACAATAATGCAGAAGTCACAAGTTTTGTTTTTTTAGTCGCAATACAACGATATATCCTGATTTTCGTTTTGATTTTAATTTTTGAAATAGTTGATCTAAAATGGGATGACCCACATTTAAAAACCGTTCCGCAACAAATAGGAGTATCGCAGACAAAGAGAGTAGGAGTTGTATTGATGTTTTTATTTGTACTGTTAGAGTTTTTATCCAATGATTTTAGAATCGAATTTTTAGCTTTAAAAACAGGATTGGCAATCACGACAGTATTATTTTTAGTATATGCAAATGAGAACCGTTCCAGATATTACGCTTCTTTTTGGGTAGAAAGTATTCCTATATTTTGGTGGTTATTTTTGATGCTTTTCAGCTAGTGTTTTGATAAAAGAATTCCTTTCAGCAATGAACGTGCTTAAATGGTTTTTTAATACTAACAGGTCAAACAGTTTTCCAAAAATACCATACGGTGTTTCGTATTGAATTTTATCTTCCATAACAACAAATCCGTCTTTTTGAATAAAAGTATGCTGATGTTTAAAAGATTTAAACTTTCCTTCGAGCATTTCATCCACAAAGTACGTTGGATTTTCCATTGCTGATATTAAACTTTTATGTTTCAAATAAACGCCAAAATGTTTGCCACGCCAGGTAACGGTTTCGTTTAAATTGATCAAACCCGAAGTTATTCCATCAATAGCGGTTTCATTTGATTTAGAAGTGGATTGTTGATGGACGTCAATGTTTCTTGATAAATCGAAAATGATTTCAATTGGTGCGTTTATTTTAGTTGTTAGTTGTATGGTTGTCATTTCTTGGTTAAGTTTTTAAATGCTTTTTCTAAAGTATCATACTCAAATGTAAAACCATTTTCCTGTAATCTTCTCGGAATTACATTCCGGCTTTTCAATACCAATTCTGTTTCTGTTCTAATGAAAAAGGATCCAATTTCCAGTAAAAGTTTACTTGTTGAAAGTCCAAATGGTATTCCAATTGTTTTTCTAAGAGTTGTCATGAAGTCAGAATTGGTGCTTGGTTTTGGAGAAACAATGTTTGCAACTCCTACTAGCTCTTTTTCTACAACAAATTCAATTGCTCTTGCAAAATCTTCTTCGTGAATCCAACTTATAAATTGATTTCCTTTTCCTTGTTTTCCGCCAAGTCCAAATTTAGTTAGCATTTTTATCGGAACAAAAGCGCCGCCATTTTTTCCTAAAACTATGGAAGTTCGCAAAGCCGTTTTTAATGTCTTTGTAGTTTCAGTTTCAAAAAATACTCTCTCCCAACTTTTTGCGATGTTCATCGAGAAATCGTCGCCAATTTCACCAGTAACTTCATCCATTTGTTTATCTAATGAAAATCTATAAATTGTGGATGTTGATGAATTTAGCCAGTGTTTAGGCGGATTTTTACAATTTAAAACCGCTTCATTCAATATTTTTGTGCTGTCAATTCTAGAATCGTAAATCTCTTTTTTGTTGGCTGCAGTATATCTGCAATCGACAGATTTTCCTGCAAGATTTATTAAAACTGAAGCGTTTTCTAATTCAATTTCCCAACCAGAAAGCGTTTTGGCATCCCAATTCACATATTTTACCGAATCAATACTTTTAGATTTTCCTCGAGTTAAAATTACGATTTCATCAAATTTATCTTTAAAATGTGTTACCAATACCTGACCTAAAAATCCTGTTCCTGCTGAAATGATTAACTTTTTCATTAGTTTAAATTTAAGATGATTGTTAGAGCAATTAGTCGATAAATCACCCAAGTTATGGATAAGTAAAAAGGTAACTGTAGTAGTTTGAGTCTTCGTGAATGTTCTAGTAACATTAGTAAAACTGTTATTCCAAACCAACCTAAATTGATTAGTTCTGGGATATTAACAACTAAATTCAAAATCAATATCGGAAGTAATAATAAAGAACCCATTAACGAAACCGTCATTAAGTTTCCTGTATAATTCAAGATTATTTTCTTGTCAAATTTTATCAAAAATAAACCTTGAAAAACTATTTGACCAAATACAAGAATAAGTTTTCTTGTAATAGTAGAATTCGGTAAAATGCTAATAGAATCTGAAAAATTATACAAGACAAATGTTGTTATTGTCATTGCAAACAAAATGTACAAAATTCGATACTGATAATTAAAATCAGGAATACATTGCAACTTAATTTCTTTTTTAATCTTACTCGGAATGATGACTTTACGATTATAAGAAATGAAGGAATATAATTTTTTCAGAAAAAATTTTATTGGTTTTAGATTTCCGATTTTCTCCATCCACGGAAATGAAAATCCGATTACTTTTAGCAAACTGTCAATTCCATAAATTATAGTTTTGTTTTCGTTATCAACTAATGCGATTTCGTTTGATGCGCGTTGGACATCAATAAAGTTTTGTTCCTCATCTGATAATTGACAATATGGTTTTTTACCATTTTCGTCCAGCATTCCAGCTTTTATAAATCCAGAAGTATACACGCGACAAAGCGGACAATCTTCATCATATAATAAGGTTTGGTTAGTTAAAGTTTTCATCGTATCGTTTTTTTACCTTCAATCGTTATTTTTGAACCAATAGCAAGAAATTCAGAGGTAGGTTTTAGTTCTTGTAAAAACTTAAAATCTTTGCCGTAAATACTCTCAAAATCAACATCAATTTTCGATTCAATTACTTTTAGTTGTTCCCATCTTGGGTGCGAAACAGCATATTCAATTGATTTTTCTTTGTTATAGTTGGTGTACCCAAAATAATGTTCCGTAATAAACTCGGCTTCTGAATTTAGTTCAATCGGAATCGGATTTTTTTCTGTCGTCATGGAAATGGAATTCCACTTTGAATCTTTAAACCATTCGTACTGAAAAGATTTTGAAGTTTCGTTTTCAGTTCTTGAATGACGCATTTTCAAAGTTTGATAATGTTCGTTGTATAAGGTGTTAGCAACTATCGTAATAGCATGCTTCGGTACAATTTCTTTAACGAAAACAACACCGCGTTTCCAAATTCCATTTTCGAATCTTTTTACATAAAAGCGTAAATTGACTTCCTCAAAATTGACATGAAACGGAACTTTAATTCCTAATACTTTTACGTTTTCAAACATAAAACCAATTAAACTTATGTAACATTTGCCGTTCCATAAATCGAGTTCAGTTCCTTTTGGGACATAATTTTCTAAGATTTTTGGATCGATTTCATAATTGAACATCGCTAAATCATTCCATTCTGCGGTTAAGAAGCTCATAATTTTAAGTTTTATTTTTAAACTTTCAGAAAAAAATGAAAGTTTTGATTAAATTTTTTTTATTTGATTTGTTCTTTGTTATTGTTTTTTAGTGGACTCATTGAATAGTTTTTTACAATGTTATTTTTACAATGTTTAAAAAACTATTTCATTATTTTAACAACCAATTTTGCCAGCCAATTATCTTTATACTCGGTCATTTTATCCAAAACATTATCTGCTTTTAGAACAAAATCATACAATTTAGTAGTTTGATCTACAAAATGTTTTTCTTCGGGAGTATTGTCTGATGTTATGGAAGAAACTTCTTTTAGTACTTTCAAAGCAGGTTTGATTTCGCGTTTGCTTCGTTCTCTTGAAATTTTCACAGCCAGTTCGTCTAAATCCTTTTCAGCTGTAAAAAATTCGCGTCGTTCGCCAGCTTTGTATTCTTTGTAAACAATTCCCCAATCCATCAAAGCACGTAAATTCATAGATGCATTGCCGCGCGAAATTTGCAATTCTTCCATGATGTCTTCCATCGAAACGGCCTCGTGTGAAACCATCAAAAGCGCGTGAATTTGAGCCATAGTTTTATTAATCCCCCATTGACTGCCTAATGCACCCCACGTTTGAACGAATTTATTTTTTGCTTCTTTGAATTTCATTTGTCAATTTTATTGTTTTTCAAACGGTCAAATGCAAATCGCATAAATGCTGATTGTCATAGTGTAAAGATAAATAATGTTTTTGAACTTTCAATAATAAATGAAAGTTTATTTTATTTTTGTTTAAAACGTGTAAATTGGTGAATACAATCACTAAATTTTATATAAAATTGGTGAATAGGATTTTTTTTAAACAATTAAGGAATTTAAGAAAATTAAGTTTTTGACTGGGTTACTTAACTTTCTTAAAACTCTTAATGGT
>NZ_MTCA01000133.1:0-8560 GCF_002150205.1 Flavobacterium sp. FPG59
CTCTTATATCTCGCAAAACATCTAGTTGTAAAAGAGTAAATTGAGTTTTGTTAAGGCTTATTACTTTTGACTTTCCTTTCCATGGTTAATTTATAGATTCATCAGTTAAAGATTAAAATTTAATTTTTATTCTACGGTATGACATTATTTTATGTGGATGTTTGTAATTTTGCCACACAACTACTATAATATGACAACACAGCAATTAATCGATCAAATTAGAATTAAAAAATCATTCCTTTGCGTAGGGCTTGATGTAGATTTAGATAAAATTCCAAAACATTTACTCACTCTTGAAGATCCTATTTTTGAGTTCAACAAAGCCATTATTGATGCAACACATGATATCGTGGTTTCCTACAAGCCAAACACAGCTTTTTATGAAGCTTACGGTTTAAAGGGTTGGACTTCATTACAAAAAACGATTGACTACATCAATGAAAAATACCCTGAAATTTTCACAATTGCCGATGCAAAACGTGGCGATATAGGAAATACGTCTACGATGTATGCCAAGGCTTTTTTTGAAGACTTAAAATTTGATAGCGTAACCGTTGCTCCGTATATGGGTAAAGATTCTGTTGAACCTTTTTTAGCTTTTGAGAATAAGCATACTATAATGCTAGCACTTACGTCAAATGAGGGTGCGTTTGATTTTCAAACCTTACGAGCAAATACGCAAGAATTGTACAAGCAGGTACTTGAAACTTCAAAAACTTGGAAAAATAGTTCTAATTTAATGTATGTGGTAGGCGCTACTAAAGCCGAATACTTTACTGAAGTTAGAAAAATTGTACCAGATAGTTTTTTACTCGTTCCTGGAGTTGGTGCGCAGGGCGGAAGCCTATCAGAAGTTTGCAAATACGGAATGAATGACTCCATTGGGCTACTCATTAACTCTTCTCGAGGGATTATTTATGCATCAAACGGAACTGATTTTGCCCAAAAAGCACGCGAGGAAGCTTTAAAAATGCAACAAGAGATGAATGCAATTCTTGATCTAAAGTAGTTAAGGATTGCGTTTGCTTGCTTTTATTCTATTCCATTTTACAAGAATCCATTCATGAAAACATACATTGACCAACTTGGTCGTTCCCATACGTTTGAGTCAGCTCCAAAACGCATTGTTTCACTAGTTCCATCTCAAACAGAACTGCTGTATGATTTGGGGCTTGAGGAGAAAATAGTTGGTATTACTAAGTTTTGCGTGCATCCCTATCATTTCAAATCGACTAAGAAAACAGTAGGAGGTACTAAAAAAGTGCATTATGAAAAAATCCGATTGCTGGAGCCGGATATTATCATTTGCAATAAAGAGGAAAACACTCAAGAAATGGTAGCCGAGTTGCAAAAAATTGCTCCCGTTTGGGTGACAGATATCATTACCATTGAGGATAATATCCAAATGATTAAAGATTTTGGACAGCTGTTTAACTGCCGTACCGAATCTCAAAAATGGACTGACAAATTGAATTTTGCCTGGAGCGATTTTAAAAAATTCATAGCTGATAAACCCGTTTTAAAAGTGGCCTATTTTATATGGAAAAACCCTTATATGGTAGCAGGTTCAGGGACTTTTATTGATGAATTATTGCAATTGAATCACTTTGAAAATATATACACAAATAAAGAGCGATACCCCGAAGTGGATATTACAAAAATTCGCTCTGAGGGTGATCCTCAACTTGTTTTTCTGTCCTCGGAGCCGTTTCCTTTTACGGAGGAGCATGCTTTTGAAATAGGAATTCACACGCATCACGGCAAAACAATTTTTGTTGATGGCGAAATGTTTTCATGGCATGGGAGCAGGTTAGTAAAGGCTTTTGATTATTTCAAAAAAATCCATAATTCAATTGCAACAGTATAGGCATTAGGTCAATATTGATTTTTTCTAAGCAATATTAATCAGGTTAGCAGCAAACAGTGTTGAAATTTTAAATTAAAGTTCTATTTTTACAAAAAAAAAATACGTGATCAATTACACCATTTACGAGAATAAAAATACCGATCAGTGGGTTACTTTTGTCCACGGAGCAGGAGGAAGTTCGTCTATTTGGTTCAAACAAATTCGAGATTTTAAAAAACAATACAATGTTTTGCTACTCGATTTGCGAGGTCATGGTGAATCAAAAACGACTTTAAAAACCGCTTTCAAACAGAAATACACTTTTTCGGCTTTGGCCAATGATATTCTCGAAGTCTTAGATCATTTGCACATAAAAAAATCACATTTTGTAGGCATCTCTTTAGGAACAATTTTAATCAGGCAATTGGCAGAAATGTACCCAGAACGGGTTCAAAGCATGATTTTGGGTGGTGCCATTCTCAAAATGAATTTTCGTTCGCAAGTATTAATGCGATTGGGGAATATGTTTAAATACGTGTTGCCCTATTTGGTTTTATACAAGTTCTTTGCATTTGTAATCATGCCAAAGAAAAGTCACAAACAATCTCGCTTACTGTTTATCAACGAAGCTAAAAAGTTGTACCAAAAAGAATTTATTAAATGGTTCAAGCTTACAGCTGAAATCAATCCGGTTCTCAAATGGTTTCGTCAAGTTGAATTGAATATCCCTACTTTATATGTAATGGGTGAGGAAGATTATATGTTTTTACCATCAGTTCGTAAAGTGGTCGAGAGTCATTACAAATCTTCAAAACTTTTTGTGGTCGAAAATTCAGGTCATGTTGTCAACGTGGAGCAACCTAATATTTTTAATGAGGCTGTTCTTTCTTTCCTAAAAAATAAGAGGTAAAAAAAATGCCCGTACTTGTGTACGAGCAATTCTTTAACTAACCAAAACCAAAATAATAAATAACCAGTTTATTACTCTACAAAGGTCGTGAAGAACTCAAGATATCGTTGTTAAGATTTTGTTATTACTTTGTTGGACTTTAGTTAAGATTTTGGTAATCCAAAAGTGTGATTTTTTAAAATGCAAAAATTTGAAAATCAGTATTTTATTACTTTTTTTACACAAACACAATCGTCTTATTATTGTACACCATTGTTTTGCGTTCGGCATGTAATTTTATGGCTCTGGCCAACACCGTTCGTTCTAGGTCGCGCCCTTTCATGATAAAATCATCAATAGAGTGACTGTGAGAAACTCGTTCTATATCTTGTTCAATAATAGGTCCTTCGTCTAATTCTTCGGTTACATAATGACTTGTAGCACCAATGATTTTTACACCCCTCTTAAAAGCGGAGTGATAAGGTTTGGCTCCTGGAAAAGCAGGTAAAAAAGAATGATGAATGTTGATGATCCGATTTTTAAATTGTGCAATAAGATTTGGAGTAATAATTTGCATGTAGCGAGCCAAAACAATAAAATCAATTTGGTTTTGAAGGAGCAATTCCAATTGTTGTTGTTCGCCTATATCTTTTATTTCTTTCGTAAAAGGAACATGATAAAAAGGAATTCCAAATTGATGTGCTACTGCTTCTAAATCGTTATGATTACTAATAATTATTGCGATTTCAAGTGGCAATTCGCCCGCCCGATAACGCCCAAGAATATCATATAAGCAATGGTCGTATTTAGACACAAACAATGCCATTTTAGGTTTGTCAGTTTGCAGGTACATTTCCCATGACATTTGGAACGGTGTAGCTATGACTGCTTGAAAATCGGCTTTTATAGCTTCTAGATTCCAATTTTCAGCTTTGAATTCACATTCAATACGCATAAAAAAAACATCTTCATCAGCATCTACATGCTGGTCTAAATAAACGATATTCCCATCAATGGCGGCAATATAATTAGTAACAGAGGCAATAATTGCTTTTTGATCTGGGCAGTGAATTAGGATTGTAATTTTTTGCATGCGTTTTCTTTTTAGGCCTCAAAATAGTAGAAGGCTATTATTTCAAAACTAATGGTATTTGCTGGTATAAAAAAATAGGATTTGGCTGTTTCTGTGATATAAAACAGCCAAATATTTACTTCTTGTCTTGCATAGCAAAAACTTTTTGGAGTAACACAGAGGTTCTGGAACTCAAATTAGTTCTAATATTCTTTTCCTCTACGGCAACCATTTTAAAAACACCTGTTAGCGCTTGCTTAGTAACATAATCTGTCAAGTCAGGATTTACTTTATTCACCAGCGGAATGCTGTTGTATTTGGTAATAATGTTGGCCCACACTTTATCCGCGCCAACTTTGGTAAACGAGTTTTTAATTACAGGATTAAATTTTCCGTACAATGCCGTTGAAGTACTGTTTTGCAAATACGATGTTGCCGCATTTTGATTGCCTAACAAAATAGTTTTGGCATCCGTAATAGTCATATTTCTTACGGCGTCTACAAATATAGGTGTGGCTTCTTTTACAGCATCTTCGGCAGCGCGATTCAATACTTTTAAACCTTCGTCAGCAAGGGAACTGAGTCCTATTTTGCGCAAACCAGTATCTACTTTTCGCAATTCCTCTGGCAATAAAATTTTAACAGCCTCGTTGCGATAAAAACCATCAGTAGCCGTTAGTTTTGTAACTTGTTTCGAAATTCCGTTGTTTAAAGCTTCCTTTAAACCACCAGCAATATCAATGCCTCCAATGCCTTGCGTTTGCGGGAATTGATTCATCACTTGTTGCATTTCGGCACAACCAGAAAGGGAAATCGCCGCGATCAGTACTAAAATCTTCTTCATCTTAAATAGGGTATTCGTTAGTGCGCCATTTGGCATTTGTAAAAATATAACATATTCAAAAATAAAGCCAAACTTTTCAATAGGAGCACCCATTTTGTACATTCATGAAAATTTGTCCCGCTTTTCGCTGTATCCTCGCTCCAAAAAAGCGAGGGATGCCGCTGCAATCGGGGCTAGATTAGAAAATTCTTCTATAAATGTGAATAACATCGGTTAACTTCAAATAGCTTTTTTAAAATAAAATTGTAAATTGCAGGCTTAAATTATCATATTCATAAAATGGAACAACAAATACCATATATCCCTAACAATAAAGTAAGAATTGTAACAGCAGCAGCTCTTTTTGATGGTCACGATGCAGCAATCAACATCATGCGTAGGATTATTCAATCTACAGGTGTGGAGGTGATTCACTTAGGACATGACCGAAGTGTAGAAGAAGTTGTAAATACAGCAATTCAAGAAGATGCTAATGCTATTGCCATTACTTCTTATCAAGGTGGTCATAACGAGTATTTCAAATACATGTACGATTTGCTTCAAGAAAAAGGAGCGGGTCAAATAAAAATTTTTGGTGGTGGAGGCGGAGTGATTTTGCCTACTGAAATTGCTGAGCTGCAAGCTTATGGTATTACCCGTATTTACGCTCCAGATGATGGACGCGCGATGGGATTACAAGGAATGATTAACGACTTGGTTCAAAAATCTGATTTTCCTACTGGAGATAAACTGACCAATGAAGTGGAGCAATTAGAGGCTAAAAATCCAACAGCTCTGGCCCGAATCATATCTGCAGCAGAGAATTTCCCTGATGTTGCTGCTAAAACATTGGAACTGATCCAAAAAAAGAATGAAAATTGTAAAACACCAGTACTGGGAATTACAGGTACGGGTGGTGCAGGAAAATCATCTTTAGTTGATGAATTAGTACGTCGATTCTTGATTGATTTTCCTGAAAAAACAATTGGGTTAATCTCTGTAGATCCATCTAAAAGAAAAACAGGTGGAGCGCTTCTGGGGGATAGAATCCGTATGAATGCCATCAATAATCCACGCGTGTACATGCGTTCATTGGCAACACGTCAGTCTAATTTGGCTTTGTCAAAATATGTTGCTGATGCCATTCAAGTAATCAAAGCGGCAAACTATGATATTATTATTTTAGAAACTTCAGGAATCGGTCAGTCTGATACTGAGATTATGGATCACTCTGATGTTTCTTTGTACGTTATGACTCCGGAGTTTGGTGCGGCAACCCAATTGGAAAAAATTGACATGCTTGATTTTGCTGATTTGGTAGCGATAAATAAATTTGACAAACGCGGTTCTCTAGATGCATTGCGTGATGTAAAAAAACAATACCAGCGCAACCATAACCTTTGGGATGCTGATTTAGATACACTTCCTGTTTTCGGGACAATTGCTTCGCAGTTTAACGATCCAGGGATGAATACGCTGTACAAAGCGATTATGGATAAAGTCCATGAAAAAACGGATTCTGATTTGAAATCTACGTTTCAAATTACGCGCGAAATGAGTGAGAAAATCTTTGTGATTCCGCCGCACAGAACCCGTTATTTGTCTGAAATTGCAGAGAGTAACCGCAAATATGATGTGACTGCGTTGAGCCAAGAACAAGTAGCTCAAAAATTATACGGCATTTACAAAACCATTGAAACGGTTGCTAATAAAACACCAGAGTTGATCAAAGCAGGAATCAATGATGATTCTGTTTTGCCAACAGCTGTAGAACTTGAAAAAGTTGGGATTGCCGAAGATAAAATATTTCTAAATCTTTTACTAAATCAGTTTGAAAAAGTAAAAATGGATTTAGATCCTTACAACTGGGAAATTATTTTAACTTGGGACGAAAAAGTAAACAAGTATAAAAATCCGGTTTATACGTTTAAAGTGCGTGATCGCGAAATTAAAATGGCTACACATACCGAGTCATTATCGCATTCACAAATTCCTAAAATTGCTTTGCCAAAGTACAAAGCATGGGGCGATATTTTACGCTGGTGTCTACAAGAAAATGTTCCAGGAGAATTTCCGTTTACTGCTGGTTTATATCCTTTCAAGCGTGAAGGAGAAGATCCTTCAAGAATGTTTGCTGGTGAAGGTGGACCAGAACGAACTAACAAACGTTTTCATTATGTAAGCGCTGGATTGCCAGCCAAACGATTGTCAACCGCATTTGACAGTGTGACTTTGTATGGAAACGATCCGCATGTGCGTCCAGATATTTATGGAAAAATTGGTAATGCCGGAGTTTCTATTTGTTGTCTAGATGATGCTAAAAAATTATACTCAGGTTTTGATTTAGTACATGCAATGACTTCTGTTAGTATGACGATCAACGGACCAGCTCCTATGCTGCTTGGGTTTTTTATGAATGCTGCAATCGATCAGCAGTGCGAAATTTACATCAAAGAAAATAACCTTGAAGCTGAAGTTGCTGCTCAAATCAAAGCGATTTACAAGCAAAAAGGGGTAGAAAGACCTCAATATCAAGGTGATTTACCTGCAGGAAATAATGGTTTAGGGTTACTGCTTTTGGGAGTTACAGGAGATCAGGTTTTGCCTTTGGAAATTTACAATGATATTAAAGCAAGAACCTTATCACAAGTGCGTGGAACTGTTCAGGCTGATATTTTAAAAGAAGATCAAGCTCAAAATACTTGCATTTTCTCTACAGAATTCGCTTTACGTTTAATGGGTGACGTTCAGGAATACTTTATTACTAAAAACGTTAGAAACTTTTATTCGGTTTCTATTTCAGGATATCACATTGCTGAGGCTGGTGCAAACCCAATTACACAATTGGCTTTCACTCTTTCTAATGGATTCACGTATGTAGAATATTATTTGAGCCGTGGTATGAATATTAATGATTTTGGACCTAATTTATCATTCTTTTTTTCGAATGGGGTAGATCCAGAATATGCTGTAATAGGTAGAGTAGCGCGCAGAATTTGGGCGAAAGCCATGAAAACAAAATATGGTGCCAATGAAAGAGCGCAAATGTTGAAATACCACATTCAAACTTCTGGACGTTCGTTGCACGCACAAGAAATTGATTTCAACGATATTCGTACTACATTGCAAGCTTTATATGCAATTTATGACAACTGTAACTCATTGCATACCAATGCGTATGACGAAGCTATTACGACACCAACGGAAGAAAGTGTTCGTCGTGCCATGGCAATTCAGTTGATTATCAATAAGGAATTAGGTCTAGCCAAAAATGAAAACCCAATTCAAGGTGCTTTTATCATTGAAGAATTAACAGATCTTGTTGAAGCTGCTGTATTACTAGAATTTGATAGAATTACCGAGCGTGGTGGCGTTCTTGGTGCTATGGAAACTATGTATCAGCGTAGTAAAATTCAAGAAGAAAGTTTGTATTACGAAACCTTAAAACATACCGGTGAATTCCCAATTGTGGGTGTGAACACTTTCTTAAGTTCTAAAGGTTCTCCAACCGTAATTCCAGCTGAAGTGATTCGTGCTACCGAAGAAGAGAAACAATACCAGATTGATATGTTGAATAATCTTCACCAATCAAATCAAGATAAGGTAAGTGCACAACTTAATAGCATTCAAGAAGCGGCTATTAAAAATGAAAATTTATTTGAACACTTGATGGAAGCAACAAAGGTTTGTTCGTTAGGACAAATTACGGCGGCTTTGTTTGAAGTAGGTGGTCAGTACAGGCGTAATATGTAAGTTTTAATTTTTTTATAATGAAAAAGACCTTTCTACGGAAAGGTTTTTTTTTATGGCGTTAAATTTTAACAACTGATTTTTCTTGCATTCTAAGTATTTTTTAAATTTTAAGACACTAATTGTGTAATAGATCGATTTTTAAAATATTGTTTTTCAGTTATTTATGGATTATTTAGA
>NZ_MTCA01000178.1:0-6453 GCF_002150205.1 Flavobacterium sp. FPG59
GCTCCATGTGCAATACAAAACCCCATTAGGCAATTGGGTTTTACTATTGAAATTTTCGTAAAAACTATAATTATCAATTTTGTTAATAGCATTTATAGCTTGAAGTATTTCTATAGCTTCTTCTTTTTTTGCTGAAGATAATAAGGCGAGTCCATAAAAACCATTAACCATAGACCAACTTCCACCATTATGAAATTCGTTTGGAAAGTTCCTAAATTCGTATTTATAATTATTTTTAAGCAAGTTCCAGTCAGGGTCATTCTCTTTTATTGGTGGCCAGAAAGCAGGTAGCAATTTTAATGGCATTTTATTTTTCAAGTCTAATGAATACGACACTACATCTTCTTGAAGTGCAGGTGTTCCAATCTTTAAGAGTAGCACTAAGGAATTAGCAAAAGCATCAAACTGCATCTTATAACCTGCTGGCGAAAACGAACAAGGCATGAAATTTTGAATATTAGCTTCCTTGTATGCTCTTTCGTGGTATTTCTCTCCTATTGAATCAGGACAAAAATTAATTACTAACTGTTGCGTTATTTGTTCAATTTTACTTGATATCAAATCACTTTTGCAAAAATAATTATAACTTTTAAGAGCCCATACTCTCAATAATTGATCATAAAGCACATATCCATCTGTTATGTATTCATCAGCCCAATTACCAGAAAGAGGCACATAAAGCAAATGTTTATTATTAAATTCCCAAGCTTCTAAAAGCTGTAAACACTTTTGAATATTACTCTCATATTTTTGAATGAATGTGTGGTCCTTTTTATAAAAAGCGTATTGACAAACACCTATAATAAACCAAGTTACTGCATCTACCCTTCCTGCTAAACCTCCATAGCTCACTTCTACATTATCTCCATCTATCATTACATTTGAAGGAATTGTACCGTTATCATGCTGATTATTTGCTAATGTTTCTAATGTATCAGCAAAGGTCTCAATCAATTTTTCATCAGCAGAGGCTAATGCTGCTAAACCACAAATAACTCCATCTCTAGCCCAAACTCTTTTGTAATTTGAAATGTTTTGAGCACTTGCTAAAAACCCTGCTTTAGACGAAGCATTATGTAATAGTTCAATTGCTTTTTTATAATCTATATTTTCCATTATACTATTGCTTCTTTTCTGTTTTTAACAGTTATAAAAAGAGTGAAAATTGCACCTAAAATTAAAAAAACACCTGCTAGTTTAATCACATTCAATGGATTTTTTCCTAATAAATCATATACAAAGTATTGCATGGTCAAGACTTGAATCGCCATTGGTATAACAATAAACATGTTGAAAATACCCATATAAATACCCGTTTTATCTTTTGGAATAGAGCCAGCCAAAAGCTGATAAGGCATAGCCATCATAGAAGCCCACGAAATTCCTAAACCAAATGAGTATAAAAAGATGGTTGTTACGGCTACGTTTTCTCCAAACGGATTATGCATTACAAATAGAACATCTACATTGTTTAAAAATGGAATACTCAATAAACCTATTCCGCCCAATAATAAAGCGAAAAAATGAACTCCTTTTGCCCCGATTTTAAGTGCTAAAGGAACCAATAAAAAAGCAACCATAAAACAAATGATATTATAGGTTCCATTTAAGCTGCCAGTCAACAATTGAGCTTGAGAAAACCCTTGTGATGCTTGGTCTGTAGTCTTAAAAATTGAAATTGAAAGTGTAGATGTGATGTATTGCCAATAACAAAACATGGCATACCAAGTAAAAAATTTAACCGGTATTAATTGTTTCATTGTTAAGGGCATTGTTTGGAAAGCCATTACAATGTCAACAAAAACCGTTTTAAAAATATTTTGATTCTTCTTTTCATTAATTACGGCTAACTCCTCTTCAGTGGGTGGATATTCTTTTGTTGTAAAAACTGAAATCAAAACCGAAACAATGGAAGCAAATGCTCCAATGAAAAAAGCCCAATAAGTATAGGTTGGAATTCCATTTGCTAATTTATCCGTAATTGCCAAAATCCCTAATACCACTAAAATAGCAGGGGTAAAATTAGCCAATGTTATACCTAATCCTGTAAAGAAACTTTGCATCAAAAAACCTAATGATTGTTGTTTTTGATCTAATTTGTCAGCTACAAAGGCACGATATGGCTCCATGGCCAAATTATTTGCAGCATCTAAAATCCACAGCAAACTTGCTGCCATAAAAATAGAATTAGAAAAAGGCATTACTAGCAATGCAAAACTTGAGATTAAAGCTCCAATAAGGAAAAATGGTTTTCGGCGACCAAATTTTGGTGACCAAGTGCCGTCACTAATCGCTCCAACAATAGGCTGAATTATTAAACCGGTAATAGGACCTGCAAGCCATAACATCGGTAAACTGCCTTCATCAGCTCCTAGATATTTATAAATTGCACTCATGTTACTTTGTTGCAACCCAAAACTGAATTGAATTCCAAAGAACCCAAAATTCATGTTCCATATTTGCCAAAAATTAAGTTTTACCTTTTTAAACATGCTCCTATTTTTTTTTAAAATTAAAAAAAACAACTCCTATATTTAAAATACAGGAATTGTCTAATCACTAATTAATCATGAAACATTTCATTAAAATCTATATGACAAAGCCATAGAAATTGATCTTCCAGTCAATGACCTTGCTCTTACATAGTTTACTGTATTCTCAGTTATATTTCCTTCTTCTGCCTCTGTAATTGCTAATGAGTTGAAAATATTATTACCAGATAGATTCACTGATAAACCTTTTGTCAAACCTACTTCTACAAAACCATTTACAATTACAAAACCATTCATTACAAGTTGATTTGAGTCTTGAGCAAAAGCTTTAGTCTGACCAATAAAACTTAGACCTAAAGTATTTTTCTTATCCATAAATTTAAACGTTGGCATTACACCATACATTAATTTAGGCTGTCTTCTTGGCTCATTTCCTTTATCTGCACCTGATGTTATTTCTGCTTTAGTATACGTCATTGACCCTCTAAGGTTCAAATTGTCTGACAAATCATATGCTGACTCAAGCTCTAAACCTAAAGATTTGTAATTATTTTGTCTAATCACATTTGCACCAGCTTCATAACCTGCTTGCTCATCAGTTTTAGAACTAAAAGCTGTTGCATAAACATATCCTTTATTAAATTTTTGTTTGTATCCAATTTCTGATTGCATTAAAAAATCCAAAGCGTTGATTTTATCTCCATCTAAATAATCCAAGCCATTAAATAAAATTCTATCAGCCTTTGCAGATGCTCCTCTACTAACTCTAGCAAATAATGATTGTTTCGCATTTAACAAATAGTTCCCTCCTAAAGTGTATGAAAAATAGTCGTAAGTATAATTAACTGGAGTATCATTTGCAGTATTTACAGCAAAAACATTGTTCTCCGGTGCTGATAATATTCCGTCATTATTGATGTCGTAACTTGTTGCTGTCCCGCCTGTAAAAGAACCAGTAACTTTTCCGTTATCATATCGTACCCCACCTTCAAAAGATAAGTTTTTAGATAAATCAAATGAAACATTTACGTAAGGTGCAGATACGTTATACTGCGTATCGTAATTTCTAGCTAAATTACCCCAAGCAGGAGTTCCATAAGCATAGAGTCCGTTTTCAGACAATAGATTTCCGTTAACATCCTTTACATTAATTAAACGCGGATTATTGTCTGATACTTCTTGCAAGTAAGAGTTCCATAACCAAGACATTGAAACGTTTTGCATTGATTTGAAAAACCCAAAAGTAACACCTAAATTATCTATTTTCTTTGTTAATCTCAAATCATTCATAAAATTACTCATGTCGTTCAATTGTGTATCAAACATATGAACTCTAGCTACTAATCCATTTGGAGTATTAAAAGCTGTCCCATCATTTGCATAACTTAGCGTAGAACCTGCACCAAAAGAATTTGCAATTGCAGTAGCTGTACCCAATTCAGCAGGAAATGGAGATATAAAACCACCACTGTTTGCAGAATAACGTAAATTATCCGAAACTTTCCAGTCATTATCTAAATCAAAAGTAGCACTAGCACCTATAGATTTTGAAATAGGGTGCATTCCATTTGCAACTTTTTCTCTTCTTACATTTCCATCTGTCCCAAGCCCTACATTATGGTTTAAATAAATAGATTGCATTGATCCTCTAGTAGCATCATATCCATCTACGCTCGTCCATTTTGGATTAGCATTTGTTCCAGAAACCTGAACAGGCATTGGCATATATGCTACTGCTCTATCATTTAAAAATTTAGCATAAACCGTTACTGATCCTTTTTCAAACTCTTTTGTAATATTGAATTTTACTTGGCCACCATTATTGCTATTAAAACCCGTTTTTCTAACGCCTTCACCTGTTCTATAAAAACCACCTACATGAAAATACAATCCATCACCTATTTTAGCCCCGTAATCAATATCTGTTCTGAAATTTTCATAATCTAGTCCAAAAGTAGTACTCATAGTTCCTCCTTCAGTTTTCCCAGTTTTACTAATGAAATTGATAATTCCTCCAGGAGAATTGGAAGATAATGTTGAAGCTGAACCTCCACGAATAGCCTCAATTCTTGCCACATTACCATCAAATCTTGTAAAGATATCAGCCGTTGCAAAAGCAATATCTCCAAATAATAATACCGGAAGGCCATCTTCTTGAATTTGCAAATATTTAGAACCTCCAGATGATATTGGCACACCACGAACTGATATGTTGGAGTTTCCTTCTCCTCCAGATGATTCTGAGCGTATACCTGGAATTGTTCTAAAAATCTCAGCAGTAGATCTTGGTGCAGACTGCTCTATTTCTTTTGTATTTATTGAAGTGATAGAAACACTAGATTTAATTTTGGTTCTAGGATTAACTACACCTGTAATAATAACATCATCAAGTACATTATTATCTTCGGTTAAAGTTATATTCTTAATTACATTTCCATTTACTTCAATTTTAAACATAACATTTTTATATCCAATGTATGAAGCAATAAAATCAAAAGTTCCATTTTTAAGATTTGAAAAATTATATTTTCCATCGATATCTGTAACAACTGACTTTGAGGAATCTTTAATTAAAATATTAACACCTGGTATTGGTGCTCCATTAACATCCGAAACAACTCCTGTAACGGTCGAATTTTGCGCAAAAGAAAGATTAAATAGTAGTAATGCTACAATAACCCCTATTTGCCTGATGAATAAAATAGACTTTTTCATGGTTTTAAAATAAATTAGTTAATAAATTTTAGTTGGTTTAATTATCAAATGTATAATTATAAAGAAACAAAATAACGAATCACACAAACGAAAACGTTTTCGAATTACCGAAAACGTTTTCGATTTGATATAAAAAAATATTTCACCATATTTGTTTAATGAAAGAAGCTACTCTTAAAGAAATTGCAGAAAAATTGGGCATATCCATCACCACTGTTTCTAAGGCATTAAAAGACTATCCAGACGTTAGTTTAAAGACAAAAGAAGCGGTCATTTCATTAGCAAAAGAACTCAACTACAGTCCAAATTCTTTTGCTGTCAATCTAAGAACAAAAGAATCAAAAACCATTGGCTTAATAATTCCGGAAATTGTTCATCATTTCTTTTCAAATGTTATAAACGGGATTGTTGCTGAAGCTGAAAAAAATGGCTATCTAGTCATCATTCTGCAGTCAAATGAATCTTTAGAATTAGAAAAAAAACAAGTTGCTTTGCTTATCAATAAAAGAGTTGATGGAATAATTATTTCACTCTCAAATGAATCAAACGATGACAGCCATCTTATGGAAATTATAGCACGTAAGATACCATTTGTACAATTTGATAAAATTGCAAAGTTGATTCACAGTTCAAAGGTGATTATTAACGATCAAATTGCGGCCAGAAATGCGGTTCAACATTTAATAGACAACGGATACCGAAAAATTGCACACATCAGAGGTCCCTTAAACCCACAAAATGCTATTGATCGTTTTATTGGCTATAAAAAAGCATTAGAAATAAACAACATTCCCTTTGATCCTTCTTTAGTCTATACTTGTGAAAAAGTAACTTTTCAAGAAGGAATAGATTTCGCAAAACAAATTATGATTGACCATCCTGATGTTGAAGGAATATTTGCCATCACAGATCTTGTTGCTGTAGGCGTACTTTCTTATTTTAATGATAAAGGAATAAAAATTCCAGAACAAGTTGCCGTAATTGGCTTTAGTAATTGGTTTATGTCTCAGGTACTAACTCCTAAACTTAGTACTGTTGATCAACCTAGCCATGAAATGGGAGTAACATCATTTAAATTATTATTAGAAGAAATGAATTGTCACAAAAAAGAAATTCCTTTTACACCAAGAACAATAGAACTCGAAACAAAAGTTATTGCAAGAGAGTCTACTTTTAAAAAAAATTACATCTAATATAAAAAATCAATATTTCTTTTTATTCCCGCAAACTTTGTACGTTTAATAGG
>NZ_MTCA01000038.1:0-22906 GCF_002150205.1 Flavobacterium sp. FPG59
GCTATTTGCTGGTCTACAAAAGAATAATGAGAACAATTATCTAAAATTTCAAAATTATCCGTTCCAACAACCGTTCTCAAAGTTGACAGTTGTTTCTCTGAAAAAATTCCATCATTCTTGCCATAAAATGCTTTTATAGGAATACCAATCTTAGCTATGTTCTTTAAAATTGGAATTGTATTTAAATTATTTTTTATTTCATTTTTATAAAACTTTATAGGTGATTCTAAATTCCTATAACTTGTTTTGTAAATATGTGTTTCTGTATAATCAGATCGTAATTTCTCGCTTTCAACAGTTGGACTTGGCATATTAAAAAAATGCAATTTATCTGCAATTTCAAAACATTGTTTTCTGTATAAAGCTGAATCTTTTCTTAATTTTTTGGTACTAATAATTTGATTTATTTTTAAAGAGTCATTTTTAAACTGCTTTTTTGCTTCTCTCAGTATATGATCATAGGTTTTTTGTTGAGAAAATAAACCATCAACTAAAATTAAGCTTTTTACCTTTTCTGGGAATTCATTGGTAAACAATGTTGCAACAATCCCCCCGAAACTATGAGCAAGAAGATTTGCTTTCTCAATACCATAGATTTTATAAATTTCCTGTAAATCTTCAAAACTTTCATTGAATGTCATTGTCGCATTCACATCTTTAGAACGACCTTCTCCTCGCCTGTCATAAACAATTACGTAAAAACCTTTTTCTGCTAATTTTTGTGCAGTTGTAGCTTCAAATAAATTAGAATTCCCACTGGGACCTCCGTGAATAAATATTACCGGCGGATTTTTAGAATCACCGAAATGTTGCATATAAATATTCTGCGCACTTATTGAATTTACAACCGTAAAAAATAAAATCAGTATTACTTGCCTCTTAATTTTCAAAAGGAAATCTATATTTTAAAATTTCAACCAAACGACTATGATTGAAACTTCAACGGCAAGTGTACTACTTTTTTAGTCTCAAAAAATTCATCTTCAAAATAATCTGCTAAGTTGTATTCAGTAGCTTTCGGGAAATCTTTTAACTCTTCGGTTAAGTCGCCTCCTTTTAGGTAGAGAATTCCGTTTTTCAATTCGTGTTTGTTTTGTTTTTTAATTTTGGTTTTTACCCAAGACACAAAATCAGGCATATTGGTTACTGCGCGACTCACGATAAAATCGAAATCACCTTTTACATTTTCAGCACGTATTTGCTCTGCTTTTACATTTTTCAATTCCAAACCTTCGGCAACAGCCTGAACCACTTTTATTTTCTTGGCAATAACATCAATCAAATAAAATCTAGTTTCCGGAAAAAGAATTGCCAATGGAATTCCTGGAAATCCACCGCCAGTTCCCACATCTAAAACGTACGTTCCAGGTTCAAATTTCATTATTTTAGCAATTCCAAGTGAATGTAAAATATGTTTAGTATATAAAGAATCAATATCTTTTCTCGAAATCACATTGATTTTTTCGTTCCATTCGTGGTATAAAAAATCGAGCTTTTCGAACTGTTCCTTCTGAAGACCACTTAAATTAGGAAAATACTTTAAAATCTCGTCCATCTATTATTTTTTTTAACAAAAGTAATACTTTATGGTTAAAATATTTATCTGAAATTTGTATACCAAAAAATTTTTAATAATTACCTTTGAACCTTATCTACATTATATGAATAACAATGCCCCTACTTTTGCTAAGCAAGATAGCCTAAAATTTTTTAGAACACTTAACTCTCGGGTTAACAACTACTTCAAAGAGAACAACATTCAAAAAACAGGCAACTGGCAATTATACCTGAAAACGATTATTTTATTTTCTGTTTTTCTAGCACCTTACTTTTTAATTCTAACCCTTGGTATGCCATTTTGGGCGCACTTATTATTGACAATCGTCATGGGAATTGGTATGGCAGGTGTTGGAATGAATGTCATGCATGATGGAAATCATGGATCGTATTCCAACAAATCATGGGTTAACAAATTCATGGGCGGAACGATATACGTACTAGCGGGTAATGTGTACAACTGGCAAGTTCAACACAATGTTTTGCACCACACCTACACCAATATTCCGGGACATGATGAAGATCTTGATGCTGGTCGTGTTATTCGTTTTACAAAAGAAGCCAAGTGGTACAACTTTCACCGTTTTCAACAATACTACTCTATTTTCTTGTATGGTTTATTGACTTTCAACTGGGCGATTACTACTGATTTTAAGCAAATGCGCAACTACCTCAAAAGAAAATTATCTTACGGAGAAGCTAAGAGCCCAAAAATACTTTGGACAACATTGATCATTACTAAAATTATTTATGTTGCCATTTGGATTGTATTACCAATAGTAATTGGGATCACTTGGTGGAAAGTACTAATAGGATTTTTTGTGATGCATTACACTGCTGGTTTGATCTTGAGTGTTGTATTCCAACTAGCGCACGTAGTAGAAGAAACTACAAATCCTACACCAAACGAATTGGGCGAAATGGACAATACTTGGGCTATTCACCAATTGTTTACCACTACTAATTTTGCACCAAAAAACGCAATCGTAAACTGGTACACTGGCGGTTTGAATCATCAAATTGAGCACCATATTTTCCCAAATATAAGTCACGTACATTATGGTAAAATTGCAAAAATTGTAAAAGAAACTGCTGCAGAATGCAACCTCCCTTATTACGAATACAAAACAATGAGAAGTGCCGTGATTGCTCATTTCAAACATTTAAAAGATTTAGGACAAAATCCAGCATTAACCGCATAAAAAAAAGCCTTTATGGGCTAATAATATATTAAAACTAACTACAACTTAATACCAATGAATCCATTATCCGATAGAATAAATAATTTATCTACTTCACAAACCTTAGCCATGGCGGCTTTAGCCAGAGAATTAAAAGCGCAAGGTAAAGACATCATCAGTTTAAGTCTTGGAGAACCTGACTTTAATACGCCTGATTTTATCAAAGAAGCAGCAAAACGCGCTATTGATGAAAATTACAGCACCTATTCTCCTGTTGAAGGTTACCTTGAACTGAAAGAAGCCATTTGCCGAAAGTTTAAAAGAGATAATAATTTAGACTATAAACCCACACAAATTGTCGTTTCTACCGGAGCCAAACAATCGTTGTACAACATTGCTCAAGTAATGCTGAATGATGGTGACGAAGTAATTTTGCCAGCACCGTATTGGGTATCGTATTTCGAAATCGTAAAATTATCAGGAGGTGTTCCTGTTGAAGTTCCTACATCTGTAGAAACAGATTTCAAAATAACACCTGCACAACTAGAAGCGGCTATTACACCAAAAACTAAAATGATGTGGTTCTCCTCACCATGTAACCCATCAGGATCTGTATACAGCCGTGAGGAATTAACAGCGCTTGCTTCCGTATTAGAAAAATACCCTCACGTGTATGTAGTTGCAGATGAAATTTACGAACACATCAATTTTTCAGGGACTTTTTGCAGCATTGCTTCTATCCCGGGAATGCTAGAAAGAACCATTACTGTAAATGGTGTAGCCAAAGCTTTTGCCATGACAGGTTGGAGAATTGGATACATTGGCGCTCCAGAATTCATTGCAAAAGCGTGTACAAAAATTCAAGGACAAGTAACCTCAGGAGCCAATTCTATAGCGCAACGCGCTACAATTACTGCTGTTGATGCTGACCCGAGTGTTTTAAAACACATGGTAGATGCATTCCACAGCCGTAGAGATTTAGTTGTAGGATTACTGAGAGACATTCCAGGAATCAAAATCAATGTTCCAGAAGGTGCTTTTTATGTTTTTCCAGACGTTTCATCCTTCTTTGGAAAAACACTTAAAGGAACTTTTATTAAAGATGCCAACGATTTTTCTATGTATCTTTTAAGCGAAGCTAATGTAGCTACTGTAACTGGTGACGCCTTTGGGAATCCAAACTGCATTCGTTTCTCTTACGCTACTAGCGAAGAATTATTAAAAGAAGCATTGCGTCGCATTAAAGAAGCAGTCGCCTAAAACTAGTATTGAAATATTTAATATACAATGCCTCAAGATTTATTTCTTGGGGCATTTTTTTATACTTTGCAGCAATGAAGCTATCATAAACAACAGTAAATCAATAGGTACAGAGTCGATTTCGACAACAAAAAAGTCACAAACATTAGCTTTAATTCTGTAACAATTTACTAAGCCAATAGCGCCAACTTTGAAGTAATTATTAACAAAAAATATTTGCTATGACACACACAGATGAAACCAGAAAAGAAGCCATCGATACATTTGAAGGACTTATATCGATTCTAGAAGACGGAAAATTAGGCTACACAAATGCAGCTGAACATGTAGACAATCATGCTGTAAAAACCGATTTACTAGGGTATGCACGAGAACGCGACCTCTTTATTGTAGCCATGCAAGATGAAATCAACAAACTTGGAAAATCTACTGATACAGCCGGCGGCGGACTTTTAGGATCCTTACATCGTACTTGGATTGACATTAAATCATCTCTAACAGCAGGTGACTCAGAGGCAATTTTAAATGCTTGCATCACAGGAGATGAAGCTGCAGTTATGAGATACCAAAAAGTGTTAGAAGAAAATAATCTTGAAGCTACACAAATTGACATAATTGCTAAGCAATTAAAAAGCATCCAACACACTTTGACGGAGATAAAATCCAAAAAAGCACATTAAACACCATTTTAATTTCGATCTTAAAACCACTTTGTTGTATTGCAAAGTGGTTTTTTATTTAACATTGAAGATTTCATATTCTATTCTAAAATAGCTCTTTTGCGGTAGGACAATTTAAATCCGTATGGAGTGCTTCTTTTATTTCTAAAAAATCACCTATTCATTAGAAATCTTGAATAATTTATTAGACCTTTGCTCACTTTTTTTTTGGAACCACCAAAAAGACTAAAGTGTTAAAAAACAACTAATTTATCATCAAATCGATGAAGAAAAAAATAGAAATTCTAGCACCTGCCAAAGATTTAATTCATGGTATGGCAGCTATCAATAGTGGGGCTGATGCCGTTTATATTGGTGCACCACAATTTGGAGCCCGTTCTAATGCCACCAACTCTATCGAAGATGTAGCGGCTTTAGTAAAGTACGCACACCTTTTTAACGCACAAGTTTTTGTGGTTATCAACACGATCTTGTACGATAACGAGCTAGAAACTTGCCGTCAGATGATTTGGCAACTGTATGATATTAAAGTTGATGCTTTAATTGTGCAAGATATGGCCATCATGGAAATGGACTTGCCTCCTATAGTGCTACACGCGAGTACGCAAGCCAACAACCGTGACCCTCATAAAATTAAATTCTTGAAAGATGCCGGAATGAAACGCGTCGTTTTGGCTCGTGAATTGAATTTACACCAAATCAAAGAAATCGCTGATACTGCTGATGTTGAATTAGAATTTTTTGTAACTGGTGCACTTTGCGTGTCGTTCAGCGGTAACTGTTATATGAGTGTGGCCAATGGCGAACGCTCTGCCAATCGTGGTTCCTGCGCACAAAACTGTCGTTTGCCTTACAACTTAATCGATGGTAATGGCGACACTTTAATCAAGAACAGTCACCTACTTTCGATTAAAGATTTTGATGTTTCGGATCAAATTCCAAATCTTGTTGAAGCCGGCGTGATGTCCTTTAAAATCGAAGGGCGTTTAAAAGATATCGTTTATGTAAAAAATAATGTTTCGTATTTACGTCAAAAATTAGATGCTTTCTTGGATGGAAATGAAAAGTACACCAAAGCTTCTTCTGGAAAATGTACCTACACTTTTGACTCAGCTTTGAACAAAAGTTTCAATCGAGGATACACCGATTATTTTGTAAACGAAAGACACCAATCTATCGGTTCTTGGGAAAGTCCAAAATCAAAAGGGCAATACATCGGGAAACTAATTCGTACTGTGGGTAACGCTTACGAAATAGAAAACGGCGAATTACTCAACAACGGCGACGGTTTGTGTTACATCAATGAAAATAATGAAGCTGACGGAATTTATGTAAACAAAGTCGAAAACGGCTTGGCTTACCCAAATGTATTAAAAGAACTAAATGAAGGAACTTTTATTTATCGTAACAACGACGCGGCTTTTATCAAAATTGTAGAACGTGAAGACAGTGCGGTTCGTAAAATAAGCACCACTTTACACCTGACCGAAACCGAAAATGGCTTTGAATTAAAAGCTACTGACGAAGATGGTAATGTGAGCAAGGTTCAATTGGCACACCCAAAAGAAAGAACCAAGAACAACGAGTCGATTGAAGAAAACTTCAAAATTAACTTAGCAAAAACAGGTTTCACGCCTTACACAGCCGATGAAATTACAATTGTATTTTCTGAAAATTGGTTCCTACCAATATCCAAAATTAACGAAATGCGAAGAACTGTTTTCGAACAACTGTCGGAAATTCGTTTGGCTAATTACAAAGTTGAGGAACACCAATTGGTTAAAACATCGCATCCTTATCCAGAGACTAAACTGGATTTTATGTACAATGTTTCGAATAAACTGGCACGTAAATTCTACGAACGTCACGGCGTTACCGAAATCGAAAAAGCTTTTGAATTACAATGGGACCCTGGAAAATCCCGCGTGATGACCACCAAATATTGCATCAAATACGAATTAGAACGTTGCCCAAAATACCATCGTGAAAATATGGACAAGAAGGTAAAAGAACCTTTGGTATTAAAACAAGGCGAATTAGAATACAAACTCAAATTCAATTGCAAACCCTGTGAAATGGAAATCTGGGAAAAAGATGCTGAATTCGAAATTGAAGAAGATCATTTTCATTAAAATACAAAACCGTTGCTTTATTAAAAAAAAGCATCGGTTTTTTTATTAAATTTGGGCGTGTTCGCCGCGGCGAGCGGGCTATGCGCTATATCTTTTGTTCCGCTATCGCTTCACAAAAGGATGTCGCTTCTATCCCTCACCAAATCCCTAAAAAATGAAAATAAAATCCGTACCAATAATTTTAGCTTTGTCACTTTTATCATTTATAAGCTGTCAAAAAGAGCCTAGTTTTGAAAAAGCTATTTCTGATTTGAAAAACAAATTTCCGCAATTAGCGAAACAGAACAATAAAAATATTGAATACAAACTGACAAGAAGTGTAACAAATGGAGATAGAGAATTTCAATTAAAACTATATTCATCTGTAGTGAATGAATATAATGACCCACAGAAGATAATAATTCTTGTCAATCAAGAATCAGAATATTACGCAATACCTTATTTATCAAATACGCATCGAGATTATTGGGAGTTTCCAAATGAGACTCAAATACCTAGTATCAAAAAAACAAATACAACTTTTGAAAAGGAATTAATAAAAGCATTAGATACATTAAATTTGAATGATTCAAAAGGAACTGCTAATATCGTACTTGATGAATTATTTTTTTCACTTTTACATTGTGTAAGAGTAAGTGAAAAAGATAATAATGAACTACAAGCTATATTTTTGACCTCAAATAATAATATTCCAATCGAAAATAATAATGACTGTAGTGAAAGATTAAAAAAGAACTATTATGCTATTTTCGAAAACAGAAAAAACAAAAAACACATAGGAAATTATACTTTTTGGGATGTTATGAATGCTAGAATATATCAATTTGAAAAATTAGATGGAGTTAAAAACAGGAGAGCGAATCTTACACTAAAAACGTTCAGACAAGATTGTGCATTCCGTATGATAACAATGTAAAACTCAATAATCTCTCCCCAACAATTTAAAAAAAAATAAAAATACTACTCCTCGGCTCAGGCGAATTAGGTAAAGAATTTGTAATCGCTGCACAACGTATTGGGCAAACTGTAATTGCGGTAGACAGTTATGAAAATGCCCCTGCTATGCAAGTATCGCACGGTTTTGAAGTCATTAATATGCTTGACGGAGAAGCATTAGACCGTATCGTTGCCAAACACCAACCCGATTTTATCGTTCCCGAAATAGAAGCCATTCGCACCGAACGTTTTTATGATTACGAAAAACAAGGTATTACCGTAGTACCATCCGCAAAAGCAGCCAACTTTACTATGAATCGTAAAGCCATTCGTGATTTGGCCGCCAAAGAGCTAGGGCTAAAGACTGCCAACTATCGTTACGCCACTACCGCCGAAGAATTAACAAAAGCGGTAGCCGAAGTCGGAATGCCATGCGTAGTAAAACCATTAATGTCTTCGTCTGGAAAAGGGCAATCCACCATCAAAACAGAATCTGATATCGAAAAAGCCTGGCAATACGCCGTTGAAGGCTCTCGTGGTGATGTAGTTGAAGTAATTGTTGAAGCTTTTGTCAAATTCAATTCAGAAATTACTTTATTGACCGTCACGCAAAACAATAATCCTACGCTTTTTTGTACCCCAATTGGTCATAGACAAGAACGTGGCGATTATCAAGAAAGCTGGCAACCTGCTTTGATATCCGACAAAGATTTATACGAAGCCCAAGATATGGCCGAGAAGGTTACTGAAGCTTTGGGCGGAGCAGGACTTTTTGGAGTCGAATTTTTCTTGGCTGATGATGGTGTTTATTTCTCAGAATTATCACCAAGACCACATGATACAGGAATGGTAACTTTGGCGGGAACGCAAAACTTTAACGAATTCGAATTGCATTTACGTGCCATTTTGAGTTTGCCTATTTTTGAAATCACTCTAGAAAAAGTGGGTGCTAGTGCCGTTATTTTGGCATCTGAAAACTCTGAAAGCCCTAGTTTTACAGGAATAGAAAAGATTGCTGCTTTACCCAAAACTGATTTTAGAATCTTTGGCAAACCCACTTCTAGACCTTATAGACGCATGGGAGTAGCTTTAGTAAATGATAGTCTTGAAACACCAATTGACATTGTTATAGAAAAAGCCAAGAAAGCGGCTAGTTTAATTACCGTTCATCCGTAATTTACTTTCGGTAATATTTTCAAATCGGGCGCTTTCGAGAGGCAACAGTTGATCTCGAGTGCGCCCGACTTTAAAAGCGTCTTATAAAACCAAAACTAATTTCTCATTACTTTTTAAAATTGCGGAAGTTCGTTGGTGTCAATCCAGTCTGTTTCTTGAACAATCGGGTAAAATACGAGTAATCTTCATATCCTAAACGTAATGCGATTTCGTTTACCGTAAAATCTTTGTCAAACAACATGCGTTTGGCCTCGAGTATAACTCTGTCCGTGATAACCTCAGTGGTAGTTTTTTGGAGTCTTTCGTTGCAAATTCTATTTAAATGTTTCAGTGTTATGTAAAGCTGGGCTGCATAAAAAGAGGCCGCTTTCTCTGTTTTGTAATGCTTTTCTAATTCGGTTTCAAAAGCTTTAATTTTCACATTATAAGCATGTGCTTGATGCAAATTCGATCTTTCATACTTACGTGCAATTTGAATATGAATGCAGTCCAACAGATTCAAAATATAATCCTTCTGCCAAGGTTGATTAGACTGTGATTCCTCTATAAGTCTTTCAAAATACGGCACAATAGAAAGTGTTTCGGTAGTTTGCAAAACAAGCTCGGGTTTATTATCCACAGCAGAATAAAAAGGATAGTCCGAAATGTCCTTTTGTCCAAAGTAAAGATTGTAAAATTCCTGCGAGTAAAAAACAACATATCCTTCCACATCCTCGGATAAATGCCAATGGTGAATTTGTCCAGGTTGCATAAAAAACATGCTTCCTGGCTGAATATCAAAAACATCAAAATCAATCTCATGCGTCCCCGAGCCTTGTATAAAAAACACTAAAACATAAGAGTTATGACGGTGTGGCTCCTCTACAAAACTGTGCGTAATTAAATGATTTTTAAAGGTATTGATATACAAACTACTGTTGACTGCATTGCAATTAAACCGCTGAATGTTGTAAATGGGATACTTAGCCATGATATCTAAATGTCTTTATTGTCCTAGAAGTAGCGAAGATAGAAAATACTAAGCATAGCAATAAGAAATACCTTTGATAAAAATAAATATCATGTCACACGCTATCGCTCATATCCTAAATAATGATTGTCCACAGTGTCAAAAAGGTAAGGTTTTTAATGAAAAAAGTATCTTTTTTACTTTTGGTTTCCCTAAAATGAACGAATACTGCTCGCATTGTCATTACAAGTTCGAGAAAGAACCTGGCTATTTTTTTGGAGCTATGTATGTCAATTATGGCCTAACAGTGGCGCAAAGTATAGCCACTTATGGTATTGCTCAGTTTTTTTTTCAGGAAAGATTTGATTTGAGAATCATACCTATCATTGCCTTTGTAATAATCGCCTTAGCTTCGTTCAATATTCGTTTGTCACGACTGTTATGGATTTACATGTTCAAAAACTATTCGATGTAAAAAACAGGTATCTTTGTTTTTTATAAACTTATTTTCATGAAAAAAATACTTTGTTTAGTGCTTCTATTTATGGCTACACTTGCCAGCGCTCAGGATAAGAAAGAAAATCAAAAAGCTAAAATTGTTGAAGCTTCATGTGGTCAATGCCAATTTGGTATGACAGGACACGGATGCGATTTAGCCGTTCGCATAGACGGAAAGTCCTATTTTGTAGACGGCAGCTCCATCGATTCCCACGGAGATGCACATGCTAAAGATGGCTTTTGTTCCGCTATTAGAAAGGCATCTGTACAAGGCGAAGTCGTCAACAATCGTTTCAAGGCAACCTCCTTTACCCTTTTGCCAAAAGAAAAAAAGAAATCCTAAAAAAATACCCCAAAAAGTCGTGAACTTTTTGGGGTGTTTTTTATCTTAAACTATTCTATCTATTTTGCTTTTGAACTTGTCTTCAAAGTTTTATTGGCAAATGTTGCCACATCAATCACTTCTTCTAAATCGACATCAAAAGAAATCATCACGCTATCACCCACCATCGTCACAGGCAATTGATTGGATATTTGTGATGAGCCTACAAAAATATTAGGATAATCTTTTACTTTGAAATAATAAAAGCTATTTCCGTTTTTTACATCATTTTGAATGCGCGTCACAATAGATTGTACTGATTTTTGAGTCGCAGCACTGTTGGGATTAATTTTATTATCTGCCATATTGTAGACATTTTTAAACGAGGTCAGCGTTTCACGCATGGTATTTCCAACACCTACAATGGTATAATCCGAAATTGCAACCATAGCAAACATTTTAACTAATCCGCCTTTATCTTTCAAAGTCATCACATACGTTGGAATGTTATTAATGTTATACGGAATAGGCAAAGATGCCTCATAACCTTTTTCTTGAACTTTTCCCTGAGCCGAACTTTGGGCAGCAAATTCAGTTGCACCGCCTTGTTTGTAAAAAGTAGTTTCTTTGGTTCTGGTATCCACCAATACAAAACCCACAGCAGATTCGTCCTTTCCTACTGATGTCAAACCCGTATACCAGTATGATTTGTTATTGTTTCCGTAAACTAATGTCAAACCTTCGGTAATTTGAAGTTTATTCGCATTCGAAAAATTCCAATATCCATGCACGTATTCGCCCCAATCATTCAACTGATCTTCGATAAAGGCCAAAGGCTGAATTCTATCCACCCATTTTGGTGTCTTATCAATAGAGTATTCTACAATAGCTCCAGTTTGTGCATTAACAACAACTACACCAATGGCATCTCTTCCTGAAAAACCTATTTTTTTAGCATATTTAGTTACAATCCAAAACGGATTTCCAGCATCATCAATTTCAAAACTAAAATCAGTCAAACCTACTGTGGCATTTCCGTTAAAATAAATATGCCTGTGAATATTACTTTGAAAAAAAGCTCCTTGCTGGTACTTAATTTTAATTGCTTTACCTGCTACGTTTTGTACCAGTTTTACATCACGCTCATTGGTTGCTGAAACCATCACATATCCTGCTGTTCCCTCTTGATTGTTGAACCATTTAAAAAAACCAGAGTGTAACAAAGGCGCAACCCAATACAAACTATTGTTTACTTTTTGAATACAAAAATCACCTAATTCTACTTGGCTACCCAAAGCCGGTTGCGATCCCAATATTTTTTCTCCCAGTAGGTGTGCTAATTCTTCATCAACAACACGAATTTTGTCAATTGCAATTGGAGCGATGTGAGTGGTTATTTTGTCGCCGTTTTTTACCTTGCCAAGTAACTTTTGGTACGAGTCAGATCGAAACATTTTGAGGCTCGTTACAAAAGGTAAAACCGTACAATAACTTAAAACAACAAGAAAAGCATACACCAAAAAGCGACTGGGTTTCGAGACCACTTTTACCTGATTATTAGAACCTGAAACAGCAAATCCCGTCGAAAACAAAAGAGCTAAAACCAATAAAATAAGTACAATAAAAGCAAAGCCCGGAAAACCGTAATTGAAAACGGGTAGGTTATTGTAAACCAATAAAAACCCTAAAAGCAATAAAAAAATAAAAGTAAATGTCTTTTTCATTTTGAAAAGTTATTTGTGTACCAAATTAGTCTTCGTACATCAAAAAGCGTTACAGTACTATTCCGAAAAAAAGGAAACTATTGTCGCTTGTAAAAAAATAGTATTTTTGCAAGCTGATTGAAATACATTTTCAATCCCTAGTAATTTTCAATCTTTAAAATAAACACATGAAAGCATACGTATTTCCCGGTCAAGGCGCACAATTTACAGGTATGGGTAAAGACTTATACGAGAGTAATCCTCTTGCAAAAGAATTATTTGAAAAAGCGAACGAAATTTTAGGATTCCGCATCACCGATATCATGTTTGAAGGAACTGCCGAAGAATTAAAAGAAACCAAAGTAACTCAACCAGCAGTTTTTTTACACTCTGTAATATTGGCTAAAACTTTAGAAAATTTTACTCCAGAAATGGTAGCGGGACATTCTCTTGGCGAATTCTCTGCACTTGTTGCTAATGGCGCTTTATCTTTTGAAGACGGTTTAAAGCTAGTTTCTCAAAGAGCTTTAGCAATGCAAAAAGCTTGCGAAATTACTCCGTCAACTATGGCCGCTGTTTTAAACTTAGACGACAAAATTGTTGAAGATATTTGCGCTTCCATTGATGGTGTTGTGGTTGCTGCAAACTATAACTGTCCGGGTCAATTAGTGATTTCTGGTGAATACAAAGCCGTTGAATTAGCATGCGAAAAAATGAAAGAAGCGGGTGCCAAAAGAGCTTTGATTTTACCAGTAGGTGGTGCGTTCCACTCCCCAATGATGGAACCAGCTCGTGAAGAATTAGCAGCAGCTATTGAAGCTACCACTTTTTCAACACCAATATGTCCCGTGTACCAAAACGTAACTGCAAGTGCCGTTTCGGACCCGAACGAAATCAAGAAAAATTTAATTATTCAATTAACCGCTCCTGTAAAATGGACGCAATCTGTACAGCAAATGATTGCTGATGGGGCAACCTTATTTACCGAAGTTGGTCCTGGAAAAGTACTTGCAGGATTAATTGGAAAAATCAATAAAGAAGCAGTTACAGCCAACGCATAAGCTCGTTTTCAAACTAATAAAAATTCCTCATAGACCTGTGTTTATGAGGATTTTTTTATATCTTTAAAATATACAAACCCATAAATAAATTGAATATGAAAAAAGTAATTTTAGGAATAGCATTTTTAGCACTAGTAACAGTATCTTGTAAAGAAGAAACGAAAGCTAAATTAGACGAGGCAAAAGATGCAGTAGGTACTGAATTAGAAGCGAAAATAGATACTGCCACTGTAAAAATGGACAAGGCTGTAGATACTTTACAATCAAAAACTGGAAAAGCACTTGAAAAAGGTGCCGCAAAATTAGATGAAGCAGCTGCAAAGATGAAAGAAGCAGCTAAAAAATAAATCATAAAAAAAGCCAAATCTGTCCCGATTTGGCTTTACTTTTTTTACAACCTCTTAGCTTCCTCACAATGGTTGTTACTAATTCCAGTTATTAAAAATATAGAATCTTGTCTTTCAAAGAATATGTACCAAGTAGTTCGATTATTCGCTTTGTAAAAAATATAGTTGGTTCCTAAATAACGGAGTTTTTGTGGAGTTGATTTATGCGGAAAACTATTAATTTCTAAGGTAATAAAATCTACAATCTTATCAACATAAAGTATTGCATTCTTTTCGTAACTAAAATATTCTCGATCGAAGAGTATAGAAATCAGTTCATCAAAATATAGTAGAATTTCTTCCTTAAAAATTACTTTTTCCAAGGATAGGCTTTTATTCTTTTATACATCTCAACTTTAAATTCCTCGGGAGTCAAACCTTTTTTCACTTCTTCATCAAAATTAAAAGTAGCTCTATCAATTCCCTTAAACCTAATTTTTGAAGTTTCATAACCTATTGAAGGCTCTTCGGCTTTACTATTTTCAGATTTGTTTTTTTCAATATCCATGACTCATTTCTTAGTTTTACGAATTTACAACAAATTACTTGAACGAAAAAATCCTGAATTATCATTGCTATAATTCAGGATTTTCATTCTATTTATGAAGAGCGTCTCTCAGATCCAAGGCTACATACGAACTTTCTGCTCCCATTTCCAGGCACTTGCCATAGCTTCTTCTAGTGTTGATTGCGCTTTCCAACCTAAAACCTCATTAGCTTTTTCGGTACTTGCGTAAGCTGATGTGATGTCACCTTCGCGTCGACCTACAATTTTATATGGTAACTGCTTCCCACTTACTTTCTCGAAAGTTTCAATTACTTCTAGAACCGAACTTCCGGTACCAGTACCTAAATTGAACGTCTCTACTTTGGTTTCATTTTTCTTATTCAATAAGCGCTGTAATGCAATAACATGGGCTTTCGCCAAATCTACTACGTGTATATAATCGCGAATAGCAGTTCCATCAGGCGTAGGATAATCGTTCCCGTAAACTGATAATTCAGCTCGTAATCCCATTCCGGTTTGCGTAATAAAAGGCACTAAGTTTTGTGGAACTCCCAATGGCAATTCTCCAATTTCAGCTGATGGATGCGATCCAATTGGATTAAAATAACGCAATAAAATAGCATTAATATTGGTAACTTTGGCTGTATCAGTGATAATTTCTTCACCAATTTGTTTGGTATTTCCGTATGGAGACATCGCTGTTTGAATAGACGCGCTCTCAGTAATCGGCATTGTTTCGGCTTGACCGTAAACCGTACAAGAGGAACTAAAAATAAAATTGGCTTCAGGTTTTTGTTGTAATTCCTGCAACAGATAAATCAAAGCGCTGATGTTGTTTTCATAATATAACAACGGATTTTCAACACTTTCGCCCACCGCTTTTGAAGCCGCAAAATGTATCACACCTGCAATATCATCATGTCTTTTAAAAAAATCTTGAACTTTATCTTTTTCTCTTAAATCAATTTTTTCAAATGCAGGCTTCACACCCGTAATGTTTTGAATTCCATCTAAAACATCCAAAGAAGTGTTAGATAAATTATCAACAACCACAACTTCGAATCCTTCGTTTTGCAATTCAACCACGGTATGAGAACCTATAAATCCTAAACCTCCTGTTACTAGTATCTTCATACTTTATTGATATATATTTAAATTTTATTTCATAAAAAAGACGCGATAAATCGCGTCTCTACAATTATCCTAAAAATTCTAAAACACTCGATGTAATGAATTCTATTTGCTCATCATCTAACTCAGTGTGCATTGGTAAAGAAAGTACTTCTTTAACCAATTGATTGGTTACTGGAAAATCCTCTTCGTTATACCTAGCATCAGCGTATGCTTTTTGCGAATGCAACGGAATTGGGTAATAAATGGCACAAGGAATCCCTTTGTCTAACAAATGTTGCATCAAGCCATTTCTATCGGCATCAAGAATTCTTAAAGTATACTGATGAAAAACGTGACAGTCGCAAATATCACAAATGCTCGGTGCAATTATATTTTTGTGTCCTTCAAAAGCAGCAGAATATTTACGTGCTGCGTCTTGTCTGGCTTTTCCGTATTGATCTAATAAAGGCAATTTAGCATTCAGCACTGCAGCTTGTATGCTGTCAAGTCTTGAGTTTACACCCACAACATCGTGGTGGTAACGCTCATACATACCGTGATTTACAATCCCGCGTAATTTGTGAGCCAAAGCATCATCATTCGTAAAAATTGCTCCACCATCACCATAACATCCTAAATTTTTAGATGGGAAAAATGATGTCGCTCCTACGTGACCAATAGTTCCTGCTTTCTTTTTTGTACCATCAGAGAACTTGCAATTAGCACCAATAGCTTGTGCGTTATCTTCAATCACGTACAAATTATGTTCTTTGGCAATAGCCATAATCGCTTCCATATTGGCCGCACGTCCAAATAAATGAACCGGTACAATAGCTTTTGTTTTCGGAGTTATAGCTTTGCGAATCCCATCAATAGAGATGTTCATGTTGTACATATCTACATCTACCAAAACGGGAGTTAACTGCAACAAGGCAATTACCTCAACAGTGGCTGCAAAAGTAAAATCGGCAGTGATTACTTCGTCACCTGGCTTTAAATCCAATCCCATCATTGCAATTTGCAAGGCATCAGTACCATTGGCACAAGGAATTACGTGCTTTACATCTAAATATTCCTCTAGTGATTTTTGAAATTCATGCACTTTAGGTCCGTTGATATACGTATTGGTGTCTAATACTTCTTGAATAGAAGCATCTACAACGTCTTTTATTTTTTCATATTGACTTTTCAAGTCAACCATTTGGATTTTTTTCATTTCGATTTTCAGTTTAATGTTCGAAAGAGAAGCCTGCTATTGCATTCTTGTTCCTTTCTTAAAACGTAGAACAAAAATAGTTATTTATGTCTTGATACCAATGCAACGTTTCTTAAAAAGCGGGGAATACAATAAAATAAAATTAGCAGTCTTGAAATTTAAAAAAATGATGCGTTAGAAATTCATTTAAAGAAAACGTATTTTAGCCCAAAATTTCTAGCCATGCTTTTTATCTACAATTTATTAGTTTTATTTGCGAGTTTTCTTTTAAAGATTGTGGCACTTTTTAGTCCAAAAATGAAACTTTTTGTAGAGGGCAGAAAAGGTGTTTTTAAGCAACTTGAACAGCAAATAAAACCAACAGACAAAACCATTTGGTTTCACGCAGCATCGCTAGGAGAATATGAGCAAGGATTACCTGTGATTGAAAAAATTAAAGAACAACTCCCAAGTCATAAAATTGTCTTGACTTTTTTTTCCCCATCAGGTTACGAAGTCCGAAAAAACAATGCTGTAGCAGATATAACGGTTTATTTACCAATGGACACAAAGGAAAACGCACAACAATTTCTTGACATCATTCATCCTGAAATGGTGTTTTTTATCAAGTACGAATATTGGCCGAATTACTTAAACGAACTCAAAAAACGCGATATAAAAAGCTATTTGATTTCTGGAATTTTAAGAAAAAACCAAGCCTTTTTTAAATGGTATGGCGGCTTTTACAGAAAAGCACTCGATGCTTTTACTTACTTTTTTGTACAGAATGAAAGTTCTAAAAAACTCTTGCAGCAATTAGGCAAAACCAATGTTATCGTATCCGGTGACACCCGTTTTGATCGTGTGGCCACCATTTTAGAAAAAGACAATACGCTGGATTATATTGCTCAATTTAAGGATAACACTACCACAATTGTTGTGGGAAGTTCTTGGCCAAAGGATGAAGATTTCATAATAAACTTCCTTAACTCGACTGCTTTGAATGTGAAATTTATAATTGCTCCACACAATATTAAAGACGAACAAATTGAAAAACTCAAAAATAGCATCAGCCGAAAAACTGTTTTATTCTCTGAAAAAGAAAATAAAAACCTGGCAGATTTTGATGTTTTTATCATTGACACCATTGGGATTTTGACCAAAATTTACAGTTATGCTGATATTGCTTACGTGGGTGGAGGCTTTGGAAATCCTGGCGTGCACAATGTTTTAGAACCCGCTACTTTTGGTGTTCCAATCGTTATTGGTGCCAATTATTCGCATTTTGCAGAAGCAATCGCATTGGTTAACATGGAAGCTTGTACTTCCATAAAAAATCAACAAGAATTGAACGAGACTTTTGAAAATTTAATTCGAAATGAAGACATCCGTCACGAAAAAGGACATATGTGCAGCACTTTTGTACAAATGAACAAAGGCGCAACGCAAATGATTGTGAGTCGAATTTAACTCGCTTTAGTGGGTTTTGTCAAATAAGTTATAACAATTAAACTAGTCTAGTCAACCAATAGAACTTTCACAAATCAATAAACCATTAAGTTCATTAAGAAAATTAAGAATCATTGCGCTTACTGTTGCATAATTCTCTTTATGATTTAGAGAACAAGCTAATTTTAAAAATTCTTGCAAAAGAGCTGTAAACTAGAATTCAAATTAATAACCATTGACGCCTTGAATGAAGACTAAGTCATTGCTATAAACTTAGCTTATCTTTGAAATTGCTGGCTTGTCTTCGGGAAATTTCTACTTTAATATCTTTTGGAAGTTCTGCCAAAAGATTTCCGCTAAACCAGGTTTCAATTTTACCAATGTATTGCACATTTACAATTTGGTTTCTATTGGCTCTAAAGAAATATTTCTCAGGAAGTTTTTCCTCAATTTGGTTTAATGATTTGTTGATTGTAGCTTTTTCATTTTGAAAAAATACTTTAGTGTAATTGCCATCAACTTCAAATAAGTAAATATCAGAGATTTTTACCAACCAGCACTTTTCTCCATCTCTGATGAAAATCTGATTGTCTAAAGCTAGTTTCTTCTCATTTTTTTCGGCTCTTTCAATCAAGTTTGTATTTACTTTTTCTATTGCTTGTGCAAACCTTTTTGGATTGATGGGTTTTAATAAATAATCGAGCGCATTGTATTCAAATGACTTGATGGCATACTCATCAAAGGCAGTTGTAAAAACCGTAATAGGTACATTATCGAGCATTTCAAGTAAGGCAAAACCATCTTTTTCAGGCATGTTGATGTCCAGAAAAAGCAAGTCGGGCTGCGTGTTGTTGATGAGTTCAAAACCCAAATCTACATTTTCGGCTTCACCAATTATTTGAATTTCAGGGTGATTTTTAATTAATTCCTTTAGCTCATTGCGAGCCAAACGAGAATCTTCGACTATTACAGCTTTTATTTTTTTCATCGGTTACTAAGAAATAGGTAGTGTTATTTTGGCAATGACTTCATTTTCAATTTCATTGAGTGAAAAAGTGGCGCTTTCGCCGTAAATCAATTGCAATCTTCTTTGAATGTTTTTGAGACCTAATTGTGTAGTTCCTGTTTGTTGAGACAAATTCCCTGTATTCTTAACTTGAATATGTAAATTGGTATTTTCTTTTTTGATTTCCAACAATAAAATACCGCCATGTTTTAGTTGTGAAATTCCGTGCTTTATGGCATTTTCAATCAACATTTGAATAATCATAGGCGGAATTGGCAATTTTAAAGTCTCCTCTTCTATTTCTGAAATAAATTGCAATCGATCCTCCAATTGAATTTTTGAAATGGCAATAAAATTTTCAACCATTTCAATTTCTTCCTCAAGTGCAATGGTATTCACCTCACTTTTTGTCAAAGAATACCGCAGCATTTCAGACAATCGCGTGATCATTTCCCTTGATTTCATTGGGTTTTCCAGAATCAAACCGCGAATATTATTTAAACTATTAAACATAAAATGCGGGTTAATTTGCCCTTTTAAAGCATTAATCTGTGACTCTTTAAGGGTCGATTCTAATTCTAACCGATTCATTTTATTGTCTTTTAATAATAAGATTGTTTTAACAACAGTATATGAAATTATCCACAAAAAAAACAAAATAGAAAACAAAATGATAAATACAATATTTGCCAATAAACTTTGGCTAGGGTGATTTAAAACTTCTGGCCTTTTATACACATATGTAAGCATCAAATAGTTATACCCCATTATAAATGAATAATAGATACCGATTGACATCACAAACACTAGAATAATTTTAAAAAGATCTCTTCTCGTAAAACTTTCAAAATCAATATACTTATTAAAAAAGAACCGTACAGAATAGGTCACAACAATGATAGCAACAGTATAAGATACATAATCTAAAACCAATTGCCATTTTTCATATCTTAAAACATTTCTTTTAAGGTCTAACATTGGAGGTATAAATATAAAGCCTAGTACAATGGTCCAGATCACAATTTGAATGATCCAAAACGTATATTTTCTTTTTGATATTTTTTCTATTGAATTCGTTTTCATTGTTTTATTATGAGATTAGTGCTGTGAAGTACTCAGCAATCTTTATAACTGTAATCAAAATTAGTTTTACCATCATTTTGGGTTTTAAATTAAAATATTCCTTTTAAAACTTTTGGCGAAGTACAACTACTCCGCCAAAAGTAAACTTTTTCAAATTAATTTTTACTACTTCAAGTGTTGTGCAAAAAAACCAAGCATTGATTTATAGAGCTCAATTTGATTTTCTTCTCTAAGAAAACCATGTCCTTCGTTGTATTTTACCATATAAGGAACTTCAAATCCTTTTTTGCGCAAAGCAGTCACAATTTGATCTGATTCTACTATAGTAACCCTTGGATCATTTGCACCTTGAACCACAAACAAAGGCTTTTTGATTTTATCGACTTGATAAAAAGGTGATACCTCTTTGGCAATTTTAGCCTGTGCAGGATTGTCTAAATCATACCAAATTTTCTTTGTCGCTTCTGTATAAGGTTTCCAATATTCAGGAAAAGAACTAAAAAAAGTTTCAATGTTTGAAATTCCTACATAATCCACTCCACACGCATATAAATCAGGTGTTTTTACTAATCCCATCAAAGTAGCATATCCTCCGTGACTTGCACCATAAATAGCAATCTTATCTTTGTTTATCCATCCTTGTGACAATACATACTGCACTCCATCTTCAATATCATCCATCACTTTACGACCAATTTGACCATATCCTGCTTTCGCAAATTCTTTTCCGAATCCTCCCGAAATTCTAAAATTTACCTGCAGCGTTGCATAGCCGCGACTCGCAAACAATTGTGCTTCTTGACTAAATCCCCAACTGTCTCTTACTGTTTGTGGACCACCGTGCGGATTAACAATTAAAGGCACCTTTTTTCCTTCTAAAGCCTCTTTCGGCAAGGTGATGTAACCATAAATTAAAATTCCATCACGACTTTTAAACGAAATCGGTTGCATAACAGCCATATCTTTTTGTTCTAGTTTTGGCATCAAATCGAACATATATGTTAATTTATTTAACTTTGAATCGTACTGATAATATTTCCCGTAAAATTTATCACTAGAAACAATGATCAACATTTTTTCTTCATCGTCACTTTGTGAAACAATTGAAAATTGCGCATCTTTAAATTCCTTTTGTATGTTGTCATATATCTTTTTAAAAGGTTTACTTATTGGGATGATGGTGTTTTTTTCTCCGTTAAAACCAACGTAGTCCACTTCAAAATTTCTTTTTTCAGAGAGCACCAAATAATTGGAGTCAAAGGTCGGGTTAGAATAAATTTCCTTAATCATTTTATTTTGCTTCAAATCATACAAAACAATTTGTGTTTTATCAGATTCTAAATTTGATAATACATAAGCATCATCTGGATTGGGAGTTTGGTAATTTAAAGAAACAACACTGAAAGTTTCTGTTGATTCAAATTCTTTTAACAATTTAAAATCGCTTGCGCCTGCAGGCCTGTAGTAGTACTGCATGTTAATCCCGTTAACCAGTCTTGTAAAGCCTATTAGATTGCCATCTTTATCAAAATTATAGACCAGTATTGGGTTTTTAAGGTCCGTATTGGCATATAATCTTTCTATTGCTCCAGTTTTGATATTGATTTTATAAGGCTCCTTAACTTGCTTGTTTTCCTTATTCATAGTAACGATAATAAAATCCCTTTGATTTTTTAGTACCGTATTAATTTCTGCCTGAACGCCGTCAAAAGGCGTCAAATCAATTGAAGTAGAACCATCAATACCAGCAGAATAAACATGTATGTTTTCATTTCCTCCTTTATCCATGGCATAAATTAATCGCTCATTATTCAACCAAAAATACGTTTTGATGAGTTCTTCTTTTTCCTCTATTACTAGCGAAACTTTGCCTGTTTTAATCTCCTTTACGTATACATTGGTTTTGCCGTTATCCATTTTTTGAAAATAAGACATGCGTAATCCGTCAGGTGATAATCTAAATGTTCTTGCTTTTGCTTTTGCAAAGAAATCTTCAACAGCATATTTGTAATTTCCGTTATCAAAAGAAGCTAATTTTTCTAGATCTCCTTTCGACGAAGGCAGCGAAATATCGCCAAGTCTTTTTGCTTCAGGTTGAGCTGTTTGTGCATTGGCATTTGACAATCCCATTATTGCTAGTGCAAGTACAATGATATTTTTTTTCATGATTTAAATTGATTTAAATTGATTTTGATTGATTTGATTGATTTGATTGATGATATATTTTTTAAGCCATTATTAATTTCATTAAGTAAACTAGTAAAAAACCTATTATAAAACCAAAAACTGCTTTTAAAATAACTAACCCTTTTTTTGAAATTTCTGTTTTCATATTTTTGATTGATTGATTGATTGATTGATTGATTGATTGATTGATTGATTGATTGATTGATTGATTGATTGATGATAGAATTGCTTACGCCAATTTGAGTTTAGCCAATTAACATTTTAACGTTCTGTCGCTTGGCGATGTTGGGGATTAGAGATGCGGGATTTTTCGGTTAAACACAAATTTTCCAAACACAAATCTATCCTTAAATTCAGCCCAAAACCCCAGTCACGCCAAACGGCTGTTGAACTAAACCTACGGTAGCTTGCGAGCCTTAAAATAAATTCCTTTCAAAAACAACCATTAAAAACAAATTCAAAAACTATTTTTTATATTTTTGCAATAGAATAAGGACGTTTCTATTTGCATTACTTAATTGATT
>NZ_MTCA01000073.1:0-13679 GCF_002150205.1 Flavobacterium sp. FPG59
CCCTAGACCTATTCTTAACTAAAGTTTATAGTTTGTCAAACTGAAAAATTAATGACTTCCAATTCATAATCCTTAAAATCTTTGTTTCTTTGTAAAAACAGAATAAAATGATTGAAGTCAAAAATATACATAAATACTACGATAAACTACATGTACTCAAAGGAGTTGATTTGCATATTAAAAAAGGAGAAATTGTATCTATTGTAGGGTCATCGGGAGCAGGAAAAACAACACTCTTACAAATTTTAGGTACCTTAGACAAACCCAGTTCGCTACCCAACACAGATATTCAAAAAACAACAACCTCCTTATTCATCAATGGTCAAGACATTTTGACCATGAATGACAAAGTTTTATCTACTTTCAGAAATTTAAATTTAGGATTCATATTTCAGTTTCACCAACTACTTCCTGAATTTACTGCACTTGAAAATGTTTGCATTCCAGCCTTTATTGCCAACAAACCAAAAGGCGAAACAGAGCAAGAGGCAAAAAAATTATTAGACTATTTGGGCCTTTCGCACCGCATAAATCATAAACCAAATGAACTTTCGGGTGGAGAGCAGCAACGCGTAGCCGTGGCACGAGCACTAATCAACAAACCAGCGGTTATTTTTGCAGATGAGCCCTCAGGAAACCTTGACACCACATCAGCAGAGAATTTACATCAGCTTTTCTTTAAACTAAGAGATGAATTCGGACAAACATTTGTGATTGTAACCCATAATGAAGAACTCGCTAATATGGCCGATAGAAAACTAGTCATGGTGGATGGTTTGATTAGTAATTAGGAGCTTTTTCCAGCTATCCACTGTATTCCCGATTATAAAAACTACGGCCGAAAAAGCCTTGTTTTTTAAAATCGGGAGATGCCGTTCCTATCTGGGCTATGAACAGCCGTTACAAACACACTCTTTCTTATTATACCTTTCCTTCTTTATAATGACTACAACAGAATTAAAAGATTTTCTAGACGACAAAGTTTTACAATACAACACCTTAGATTTCATAGAAAGTGATCCTGTTCAAATTCCGCATCTTTATTCACAAAAAGAAGATGTTGAAATTGCTGGTTTTCTTAGTGCAACCATTGCGTGGGGGAATCGTAAAATGATCATACAAAATTCGCATCGCATGCTGGACTTAATGGGTAATGCACCTTATGATTTTGTGATGTCACACAATCCAGCTGATTTAGAACGATTACATACATTTGTTCATCGTACTTTTAATGGTCAAGATTTTATTGGATTCATCCAATCTTTACAAAACATCTATTCCCAACACGGTGGACTAGAAACGGTTTTTGCCAAAAATCAAGAACCTCATTCGATGCAAAATAGCATTTCTGAATTTAAAAAAATTTTTTTTTCTATCCCTCATCTCGCTCGAACTCAAAAACACGTTTCAGATCCTTTGAACAATTCGGCAGCAAAAAGAATCAACATGTATTTAAGGTGGATGGTTCGAAATGATAAAACTGGCGTTGATCTGGGCATCTGGAAAAACATCTCAACGGCTTCCTTATCTTGCCCGCTTGATGTGCACTCTGGTAATGTGGCTAGAAAACTGGGATTGCTTACTAGAAAACAAAATGATGGAAAAGCCCTAGCAGAATTAGACGCTAAACTTCGCGAATTTGACGCACAAGATCCTGTAAAGTATGATTTTGCCTTATTTGGACTAGGCGTTTTTGAAGGTTTTTAAAACATTTCCCAAGGCGCTATTTTATCTTTATCAATAACAAAAAGACTGTAAATTAGCACATTTGCTTGATTACTTTCAAAAAGACTATCTTTGCAAAAAATTAAAGCAAATGACTACTTTTGAGCAATTCAATCTTCCTAAATCCGTACAGAAAGCGATCGATGATTTAGGATTTACAACACCTACCCCTATTCAAGCAAAAACGTTCTCAGTAATCATGTCTGGTAGAGATATGATGGGAATTGCGCAAACGGGAACTGGTAAAACATTTGCTTACCTACTTCCTTTACTCAAATTATACAAATTTACTCCTGGACATACTCCTAAAATAGTAATCCTAGTACCTACGCGCGAACTTGTAGTGCAAGTGGTGGAAGAGGTTGAAAAATTGACAAAATACATGTCGGTTCGTACTATTGGTATTTTTGGTGGTGTAAACATCAATACACAAAAAACTACCGTTTACCAAGGTTGCGACATATTAGTTGGAACACCCGGCCGAATAATGGATTTAACATTGGATAACGTAATCCGATTTGAGGAAATGCAAAAACTCGTAATTGATGAGTTTGATGAAATGCTTAATCTAGGTTTTAGAACCCAACTTACTGCAATTTTGGCAATGATGCCAAAAAAACGTCAGAACATTCTTTTTTCAGCCACCATGACTGATGAAGTAGATGCTATTTTGAATGATTTCTTTGATTATCCAGAAGAAGTTACATTATCTGCATCAGGAACTCCGTTAGAAAACATTACACAAATCACCTACAACGTTCCTAATTTTAACACGAAAGTTAATTTATTAAAACACTTATTATCTACCACGCCAGATATGAGTCGCGTTCTTGTTTTTGTGAATAACAAGAAAATATCCGATTTACTACATGATCGCATAGAAGAAGATTTTGATGGACAATTTGGTGTCATACACTCTAATAAATCACAAAATTATCGTTTGAGTACTATGGCCTCTTTTCAAGAAGGAAACTTAAGAGGTTTGATTACAACAGATATTATGGCAAGAGGTTTAGATATCTCTAATATAACACATGTGGTCAATTTTGAAATACCCGAATTGCCGGAATTGTACATGCACCGTATAGGTAGAACTGGTCGTGCAGATGCTACAGGTACTGCAATCAGTTTAATTGCTCCGCGCGAAGAGGAGTTTAAAATTGAGATAGAACTCCTGATGGATATGGAGCTTACTATTGAAGATTTCCCAGAAACAGTTGAAGTATCCTCAAAATTAATTGAGCCTGAGAAAGAAAGACAACCTATTAAGTTTTTGATGAAAAAACAAAAACTAGCCGGTGATGGTGCTTTTCAGGAAAAAAGCAAGAAAAATAAAAAAGTAAATCTTGGAGGACCTGGAGTAACTAAGAAAAAAACTCACGGATCTGTTAATAGAAACATGTTGAAGACCAGAGATAAGAAACGAAAAGATAAGAAATAAATTACTTAAAAAGGGCTGCTAGAACAGCCCTTTTTAGTATAATACATTTACTTATTATCAGTAAAAACAAGACAAACAGGCGCACACAATTCTATTTTTTTACCAGTATTGCTTAGCGTGCCTGTTTTTTTATTTCTTTTAAATATAATTACATCATTTGAATATTGATGCGCAACAAGTAAAAAAGCTCCAGTAGGATCTATTGCAAAATTACGAGGCCCTTTTCCTAATGTTGAAACATGCTCCACTAATTGGAGCGTTCCATTAGTATTGACTTCAAAAATTGAAATGGTATTGGCATCGCCACGATTAGTAGCATATAAAAACTTTCCATCAGGAGAAAAATGAATATCTGCAGCTGTAAAATTTCCTTTGAAACCTCCTGCTAATATAGACGTTTCATCTCTTTTAACTAGTTTACCCTCTTTATAACTGTACACTGTAATCATACCACTAAGCTCTTGCAGAACGTAAACTAATTTGCCATTTTTACTAAAAGTTAAATGCCGTGGTCCACTTCCTGCTGTTACGGAGATGCTATCTTTTATTTGTAGCACATCAGTTTTTAAAAGCGGATCATAACTGTAGGAATAAATCCTGTCATTTCCCATGTCATTAGCCAAAATAAATTTTTTATCCGGTGAAAAAGAGACCATGTGCACATGAGGTGCTTCTTGGCGTTTGGGATTCAAACCTTTTCCGTAGTGTTGAATGACTTGTTTGGCTTTTTGGAGCGTACCGTCACTATTTTTTTCTAAAACACTGATCGAACCTCCAGAATAATTTGCTACAATGACGTTTTTGTTATCGTTAATAATATAGCACGGATCAGCACCCATAGCACTTTGCTTATTTAAAAACTGAATAGCACCACTGGAAGCATTGTAATTAAAAGCACTAATTGTACTTTCTTTTCCAAATTCATTCACAGAATACACAAAATTATTTTGACTGGATACTGTTAAAAAACTTGGATTAACTGTCTTATCAGTTGCGTTTTTGTAAATGAAATCTCCATTTGAAGTATCAAAGTCATAAACATAAATGCCTTTACTGTCGCAATTTTGAGTATAAGTTCCAATTAATAAATTGATTTTTTTATTCTGTGCTTTGACCGTAACACTAAAAACAAGGAGTATCAAGAAAACTAAAGATTTTTTCATTGTGTAAAAATTTGCAATAAGGCTAAAATAAAGATTAAATACACGCAAATGTAAAATTATTTATTACTCAAAATTTACGAAACGTGCTGATAAACTGTCAACAAATTTGTATTTTTGATTCCATTATAAGCAATGAAATCCATTGAAGTTTTAACACATTCTAGTCAATACCATCACAGTATGCATTTTAAGCACCCTGAAGTTTTATATTTTTTATTCCTTTTACTCATACCTATATTGGTTCATCTTTTTCAGTTGCGAAGGTTTAAAACGGAACTTTTTACGAATGTTCGGTTTTTAAAGGCACTCACCATTCAAACTAGAAAAAGCTCTAAAATAAAAAAGTGGCTTCTTTTAACCTGCAGATTATTACTATTGACATGTATTATTATTGCTTTTGCTCAACCTTTTTTTTCCTCAAAAGACAGTAAAAATAAAAACAATGAACTGTTCATTATTTTAGATAATTCCTACAGCATGCAGGCTAAAGGAAAGAAAGGCGAACTATTAAAAAGAGCTGTTCAAGAACTGCTTGAAGAAACACCAGAAAATACTACATTTTCATTATTAACAAATTCTGAAAACTTTTGGAACACCGATATAAAATCAGTTCGAAGTAATTTGCAAAATTTAAAATACAGTTCTGAGTCATTCAATTTAGATAACATTCTAGCAAAGGTAAAAGCTCATAAATCCCCGTATAATAAAGATGTAGTAGTCCTTACAGATGGATTATCAATAACCGAAAAACAGGTAAAATCTAGCGATCAAAATATCAATCCTTTATTCATACTTTCAGAAGCGGAACAAAAAAACAACGCATCTGTAGATAGCGTGTTCATAAGTAAAACGGTCGAAAATTTCTATGAAATTACGGTGCAAGTCACTGGCTATGGCGATAAATTTCTTGGTGTTCCCATTTCCATTTTTGACAACAATAAATTAATTGCAAAAACTACTGTTGACCTAGACAGCAAGAAAAAAAATATCACTTTTACCATCCCAAAAAAATCATTTCATGGATATATATCTATTCAAGACAATGGTCTTGCTTATGATAACATCCTTTATTTTAGCATTTCGAAAAATAAAAAAGCAAATGTAATTAGTGTAGGAGATCCATTAAAAAGTAATTTCTTAACCCGAATTTACACTCCTGATGAATTTGTGTTTAAGAACTATTCTTTAAGCACACTGGATTACAACAGTATAGAGCAGCAGGATGCTATTATTTTAAATGAATTGAATGAAATACCGCAAGCCTTAGCAACTACTTTAAAATCGTTTGTGTCAAAGGGCGGACACGTTGTTGTAATACCGTCATCAGAAAGTTCAATCGAAACGTACAATTCATTTTTCAAAAATTTTGGTTCACTTTCATACAGTCCATTAGAACAAACGGAAAAGCAAATTACTAAAATCAACTTTAATCATCCCATTTTCAATAATGTATTCGAATCAAAAATAACCAATTTTCAATATCCAAAGACCAAAATATCCTATCCTTTAAGTAGTTCGAGTCCCGCAGCATTATCTTATGAAGACCAGAGTCCTTTTCTTACCTCCATAACAAACTCGGTAGCCACAGTAGCCGTATTTGCAGCACCTTTAAATCTTGAAAATTCTAATTTTCAGCAGTCGCCATTGATTGTACCTACGTTTTATAAAATGGTGATTAACAATCAAAATAACGGAGTTATTGCATATACCATAGGAAGTAGTTCACCTCACATTACAGATTCAGCTTTACAAAAAGACGCTATTGTAACCATTAAAGGAACCGAAGAGCAATTTATTCCCATTCAACAAATCTTGAGTACTAAGGTTAAAATGACTTTTAATGGTTACCCAAAACAAGCCGGAAATTTTAGTGTTTTCTCCAAAAAAGAATGGATTGAAAATCTCAGTTTCAACTACGCAAGATCAGAGAGTGATTTAATTAAAAACAATGATAACGTACTAGCTGATTTGAACCAAGAATCATCCATTACATCATTCTTTAATGCTTTACAAACAAACCGAACCGATAACCAAATTTGGAAATGGTTTGTTATATTTGCACTACTATTTCTACTCTTAGAAATGGCAATTCTCAAATTTGTCAAATCATAAAAAAAGTTCCTTAAATATGAAATTAATTATCCGAGATGCAAAAATTATTGACCCAAAAAGTTCATTTCATAACACCATTTCAGATCTTTTAATTGTAGATGGATACATTCAAGAAATAGGAACTAATCTTGAAAATCCAGATCAAGTTCAAGAAATTAAACTAGATAATTTACATCTCTCGCAAGGCTGGTTTGACAGCAGTGTTTCTCTTGGAGAACCCGGTTTTGAGGATCGAGAAACCATACTTAACGGACTGCAAGTAGCGGCAAAAAGCGGATTTACAAGCATTGCTTTACAACCCAACTCCTATCCTGTAATTGACAATCAATCCCAAATACATTTTGTAAAAAGCAAAGCAAATCAAACTGCTACTCAACTCTATCCTATAGGCGCTATGACAAAAGAAAGCGCAGGAAAAGATATTGCCGAATTATATGATATGAAAAATGCGGGCGCAGTAGCCTTTGGTGATTATAATAAAAGTACCGAAAATGCCAATTTACTAAAAATTGCATTGCAATACGTTCAAGACTTTGATGGATTGATAATTGCTTTTTCACAGGATGAACATATTAAAGGTAATGGAGTTGCAAATGAAGGAATTATATCAACTCAACTTGGGTTAAAAGGAATTCCAAATCTAGCCGAAGAAATTCACACTGTTAGAAATTTATATTTACTAGAGTACACAGGAGGAAAATTACACCTACCTACTTTATCTACTGAAAAATCTATAACATTAGTTAAAGCCGCTAAATTAAAAGGCCTTCAGGTCAGTTGTAGTGTTGCTGTACACCACTTAGTACTCACTGACGAAAAACTACAAGAATTTGATACCCGCTTTAAAGTTACACCACCATTACGAACCGAAAGCGACCGTCAAGCTTTACTCAATGGAGTCCTTGATGGAACAATAGATATGATTACTACCGATCATAATCCGATAGATATTGAACATAAAAAAATGGAATTTGATGGAGCAAAAAATGGTACTATTGGCCTTGAAAGTTGTTTTGGTGCCCTAATGACCGTTTTACCACTTGACGTAGTTATCGACAAATTAACTTCTGGTAAAAAAACGTTTGGTATACCCGAAGAAATTATTGCAAAAGGTGCAAAAGCAAATCTTACACTGTTCAATCCTGATTTTAAAAGTGTTTTTAGCAAATCATCTATTTTATCAAAATCAAAAAATTCAGCTTTTCTGGGAACTGAAATACAAGGAAAAGTGTACGGAATTATCAATCAAGATCAATTAATTTTAGCGTAGAAGATGAATACATCAAATATAGAATCTGGTAAAACAGCCGCTATAACAAGCTACATTTTAGGAATTGGTGTTTTTATAGCCATGTCCATGAATTCCGAAGATAAAAATGAATTTGCATCATTTCATATCAGGCAAGGATTAGGAATCACACTAACTTTTATTTCACTCGGTTTGATCATAAGTAACTTTGATAGTTTAATGATCTCAGCACCCATGTGGATCTTTACATTTGTATTGTGGTCTTATGGAATTACAAGCGCAATAAAAGGAGAAACAAGACCAGTACCGCTGTTAGGTACGTATTATCAAAAATGGCTTTCAAATATATCTTAAAAACAATGGCATTATCACTTGAATACAAAATAAGAGAACCCAAAATAATTTTAGACAAAAACCCACTTTTGTTACTCCTACATGGTTATGGAAGTAATGAAGCTGATTTATTTTCATTTGCCGAAGAACTTCCGGAGCAGTATTATGTAATTTCGGCTAGAGCTCCGTATGACATGCAATACGGAAGCTACGCTTGGTACGCAATTAATTTTGATGCTGATGAGAATAAATTTTCAGATCACGATCAAGCCAGAATATCTAGAGATCTTATTGTTCAATTTATAGACGAATTAGCTTTAACATACCCTGTTGATCCGCAAAATATTGCCTTAATTGGCTTTAGCCAAGGAGCAATTTTAAGCTACGCTGTTGGCTTATCCTACCCCGAAAAAGTACAGAAAATCGTTGCTATGAGCGGGTATTTCAACCCAGAGATTATTAAAGAAGGTCATCAAAAAAACAATTTTGATACTTTGAAAATATTTGCATCACATGGAACCGTTGATCAAGTAATACCTATTGATTGGGCAAGAAAAACACCATCTGTAATGGAAACTTTAGACATTAACACTACCTACAAAGAATATCCTGTGGGACATGGTGTAGCACCACAAAACTTTTATGATTTCAAGAATTGGTTACTTGAAAATTAAATAAAAAAGTCGCAGTTAAATTTAATTTCAACTGCGACTTTTTTATTATTTCTGATATAAGAAAGATTGATTTACTTCAAATGAAATGCTTTCATCATCATTCACAAAGTATTTCAGCAAAACTTCTCCCCAAATTTCTCCATCGCTATAATCAGCAATAATCCATCGGTGATTTAAAATTTTCACTTTGTTAATGATAAACTTATTTGCCCCTATTTGATCTTGACCTGTATAAGGATTCCCTTTTGGGTTGGCATTAAAATCCAAAAGTTTTTCAGTGACAAATGGAATTAATTTTTCATATTGAATCATTTTATCATTCGACCCAGATTCAAAATAATTTTGTGCATTTTCATTTTTTTCTAATGAAAAGTAATTAGCACTTTGCAACTCATTTGACAATAATGCAATGCTATCTCTCAATTTTTTAGTCGTTTTATCGTAACGTTTTTGTTCAAATGCAACCTCTTTACTCAAGAACATATACGTAAAAATAGTAGATAAAACTGCGAGAATAGTCAAATACAATAAGAATGATTTTTTCATTTTTAGTTTAATTAAATTATAATTTCCAAATTATCATAAGCAAGATACACGTTCTCAGGAAGATGTTTTTCTACCTCTTCATGAAAGCCCAATACATGACTAATGTGTGTGAGATATGCTTTTTCTGGTTGCACCAAATTTATGAAATCTAAAGCTTCTTTCAAATTGAAATGTGTATCATGCGGCTCTTCTCGCAAGGCATTGATCACTAAAACTTTCAAATTTTTCAATTTTAAAACCTCCTCGTTGCTGATTGTTTTCACATCTGTTAAATAGGCAAAATCATCAATTCGATAACCAAAAACCTGCAAACTCCCATGAAGTACATCAACAGGTACGATCATTTTTTCACCCAGTTCAAAAGGCTGATTATTGATGACCTCTATCGTTTTTACAGAAGGTGCTCCTGGGTATTTATTGATGGTTTCAAAAACATAAGCAAAACGCTCCTTAAGATTATTAATTACTCGTGTATGAGCATAAATAGGAATCTCTCCTTGTTTAAAATTAAAAGGTCTAATGTCATCAAGTCCTGATGTATGATCTGCATGCTCGTGAGTAAACAAAATAGCATCTACTTTTTGACAATTAGACACTAGCATTTGCTGCCTAAAGTCAGGACCACAATCAATAACGAAAGAATAGTCATCCCACGATATCCAAACTGATACTCGCAACCTTTTGTCTTTAAAATCAGTACTCTTACACACCGGATGGTTACTACCTATAACGGGAATGCCTTGAGAGGTTCCCGTTCCTAAAAAATATACTTTCAATTCAATAGATTTTATTTGCAAAAATAGGGTTAATTATCTTTCTATAATAAGCTATTTCATTAACTTTGTAACATATTAGGAATTAAAAAAATGGATACAGAGATAAAATTAAAAGGTGATAAAATCATCGAACAAATCCCATCAATAAAAGACAAAGCACTTCGTATCAATTTGAACGAAAATATTTATGGGACATTTGCTGAAATTGGAGCTGGACAGGAAACTGTAAGACATTTTTTTAGATCTGGTGGTTCTTCTGGAACAATTGCAAAAGCCATGTCTGCTTATGATAAAGACTTTAGTGATGCCGTTTACGGTGTAGAATCGGACGGTAGGTATGTAACAGAGAGTAGGTTAAAAAAAATGCTTTCGCATGAAGTAAACCTTATCGAACAAAGGTTGAGTCGTGAAAAACATCCTAATAAAATGTTTTTTAGTTACGCCAACACGGTTGCCACAATAGATTTTGCTAAACAATTTAAAGGCCACGGATGGGTAGGAATTAGCTACCAAATTGAACCTGATGAAGATTACAATGAAATTATACTTCACATTCGTTTTAAAGAAACAGATGTAAGATTGCAACAAGAAACCTTAGGAATACTAGGGGTAAACTTAATTTATAGTGCTTTTTATAAATACAATGATCCTAAAAGATTGCTTCGTTATTTATACGATCACTTGGATAAAGACCAACTTGAAATTGATACCATAAATTTCTCTGGACCTCGATTTGCAGATGTAGACAACAGATTGATGAGTTTACAACTTGTGAAAAATGGCATGACAGATGCCGTGATGTTTAACCCTGATGGTAAAAACATTCTTCCAGCAGCCATTTTATACAAAAAAAACATACTTGCTTTTAGAGGAAGTTTTCGTCCTGTGACCAAGGTAAATATGGACATGTATGAAAAGTCTTTGAAAATGTTTTTGAATGAAAACAAAGTAGATAAAGACAATACACTCGTTGTTTTTGAAATCACATTATCTAATTTACGTTCTGATGGGGAGATCAACGAAAGGGATTTCATGGATCGTGCTGAGCTTTTATGTTCACTAGGACAAACAGTTATGATCTCTAATTTCCAAGAATATTATAAAGTTGTAGAATACTTTGCTAATTATACTAAGGCTCGAATGGGTCTAGCATTAGGAGTTAATAACTTAATCGATATTTTTGACGAAAAATACTATCGCCATTTAAGCGGAGGAATTCTTGAAGCTTTTGGGAAATTATTCTATCGCGATATGAAAGTTTTCTTGTATCCAATGATAGGAGAAAACGGTGAAATAATTAACTCTGACAACTTGAAGGTACATCCACGAATGAAAGAACTCTACAAATTCTTTAAATTCAATGGAAAAGTAGTTGATATTGATGATTATGATCCTACAATCTTAAATGTGTTTTCTCGAGAAGTTCTTAATATGATCAACCACGGTAAACCAGGATGGGAAAGTATGTTGCCGTCAGGTATTGCTGAAATCATTAAAGAGCACCAATTATTTGGTTATTCTCCTCAAAAAATCTTAAACGAAAGTAATTAATTTTAGTAACAAATGAAAAATCCAGTTCACAAGAATACAATCTTGAATACTGGATTTTTTATTTTGATGAAACTACTTGATCCTAAATTGTATTATTTTAAGATTTGAGCAGCATGTACTTTGGTTTTCACATCAGATATAACCTCATCAATAAAACCTTCTTCGTTAATAACAAAAGTAGTTCTGTGAATTCCATCGTATTCTTTACCCATAAACTTTTTTGGTCCCCAAACTCCAAAAGATTGAATAACTGATTTATCTTCATCAGAAAGTAACGGGAAAGGAAATTCATATTTGTCTTTAAACTTGGCTTGAGCCTTAGCACTATCAGCACTCACTCCTAATAATGCGTAATTATTAGATTGAAAGCGTTCAAAATTATCTCTCAAATCACAAGCTTCAGCTGTACACCCTGGCGTATTTGCTTTTGGATAGAAAAAAACAACTAGCTTTTTACCCGCATAATCTGCTAATTGATGTTTTTTACCGTCTTGATCAAAACCTATAAAATCTGGAGCTTTATCCCCTTTAGTTAATGTTGTCATTGTAATAATATTTAATAGTGAAATGGTTTGTAAGTTGCATTTACAATTAGAAATGATTTTCTTTACAATCCAAATTTAGGAATAATGACCAAACAGGAACGCGTAACTTTTGTTATAAATACGTTAAAAGAATTGTACCCTACAATTCCCATACCGCTGGATCATAAAGATCCTTATACCTTATTGATAGCTGTTTTATTGTCTGCTCAATGTACTGATGTACGGGTAAATCAAATAACCCCAATACTTTTTGCCAAAGCAGATAATCCCTATGATATGGTAAAAATGAGTGTAGAAGAGATTAAAGAAATCATAAGACCCTGCGGCTTATCGCCAATGAAATCCAAAGGAATTCACGGATTGTCACAAATTCTAATAGAAAAACATAACGGCGAAGTCCCACAAAGTTTTGAATTTCTAGAAGAACTTCCTGCTGTAGGCCATAAAACGGCCAGTGTGGTCATGTCACAAGCTTTTGGAGTACCTGCATTTCCTGTAGATACGCACATTCACAGATTAATGTACCGCTGGAATTTAACGAATGGTAAAAATGTTGTTCAAACAGAAAAAGATGCGAAACGTATCTTTCCTGAAGAAACATGGAACGACCTGCACCTACAAATTATTTGGTACGGAAGAGAATACTCGCCAGCAAGAGGTTGTGATTTAGAAAAAGATATTATCACCAAAACTATTGGTAGAAAAAAGGTAATCAACGAATATCAAAAAAAAGTAAAACCACTATAAATTAGTGGTTTTACTTTTTAAAACTTACATTAAATCTACAATTAATTAGATACAATTTCATAGCACCTATTTTCTATCTTAATGACAGTGAGAGCTTTTGAATAACTAAGCAAAAAAGAAATAATTTCTTTTTTAGGTTTCATTAAAGGTAAGGCATTTGCCTTTTTTGAGTATAATTTTGCCATAAATTCCACGCTTTTATTTTAAATAATAACGTAAGAATTAGAGGTATAGTATTACGTAGTTAAAACAATTTGATATTTGTCTATAACTTTTCTCAAATTAAGTAAAGCATAACGCATTCTTCCAAGGGCAGTATTGATGCTAACACCAGTTATCTCGGATATTTCCTTGAAACTCATATCTTGATACATGCGCATAATTAATACCTCTTTTTGATCAGCAGGTAGCTCTTCAATAATTTTTTTTATATCAATTTGTACTTGATCTGCGATTATTTTATTTTCAATAGATAGTGAATCATCAGACATGATTGAAAAAATAGAAAACTCCTCCGTTTCTCTATACAAAGGCATTTTTTTTGATTTTCTAAAATGATCTACAATCAAATTGTGAGCAATTCGCATTACCCATGGCAAAAACTTGCCTTCCTCATTATAGGAATTAGACTTTAGAGTATTAATTACTTTAATAAAAGTATCTTGAAAAATATCATTCGTGATATCTCTATCGGGAATTTTAGAATAAATAAAACCGTAGATTTTAGACTCGTGCCTTTTAATTAGTTTTGCTAATGCATCCTCGTTTCCAGATACATATTCTTTTACTAAAAGTGCATCGTTGAGTTGTATATTAA
>NZ_MTCA01000210.1:0-5340 GCF_002150205.1 Flavobacterium sp. FPG59
GCAGTACCTGATATGATAATTTGCTTTTTTGTAGTGGTCTCTTCAACAGAAGTATTTGTTTTTGTATCTTGCTTTGTACCCATAAACCAAAGTACAAAATTTACATTATTAGTAGTATTAGTTTTAGCAGCACTTTCATTTTTTGTAACAACACTTTCAACAGGATTGTTTTCAACTAGTGTAGATGAAGTTTGAGCTAAAGAAACATTTGAGAACAATACAAAAGCTAAAAACAAGAAACATTTCAATGCTAATTTATTGTAATCTATAGATCCGATATATTTCATAAATAATAACATTTTTTTTTAGTGAGTAGATACTCAAATCCGAAACAAAAGTATATCATTTGTTTAGTCATAAAAAACATTTTCGATAAAGCGCCATTATAGTCGATTAAAGCGCAAATTTAATATTAAAGCGTACAATATTAACATTTTAAACACATGGATTTCCTTTTAGTAATATCAATTTAACAAATTAAAATTCAAATCAATTTACCTGATTATACCCTAAAAAAAAAGCTCCAGTTAAATACTGGAGCTTTAGAAATTTATGCTTGACCGGCTGGGCCAAAGTTGAGCGGTATGGGCAACTGTTCCGTGTCTTTGATTTCGCCATGGGCAATTTCAAATCGATGAATGTTTTCCCCAATAGCCTTTAATAATCTTTTAGCGTGCTGTGGCGTCAAGACAATTCTTGACTTCACCTTCGCTTTTGGAATTCCAGGCATAATACTAACAAAATCTAAAACAAATTCTGAAGAAGAATGGTTGATAATTGCTAAATTAGAATAAATTCCCTCAGCAGTTACTTCATCTAGTTCTATATTAATTTGCTCTTGTTGTTGATCTTTCATATTTTTAGTATTTAGTGTTTAGTCCATTAGTCCTCAGTGATTAAACTCTATAAAAATCACTAAGGACTAGGCACTAAAACCTTAATAGATATACTCCTCTTTGTTAGCCATCATATCATTGTAATCGTCTTTTGAACCTACAATTGTGTGATCGTACTCTCTCATACCTGTACCGGCTGGGATTCTATGACCTACAATTACATTTTCTTTCAATCCTTCTAAGTAATCAATTTTACCTGCAACTGCAGCTTCATTTAATACTTTAGTAGTTTCCTGGAACGACGCCGCAGAGATGAATGATTTAGTTTGTAACGATGCTCTTGTAATACCTTGTAATACTGGTGTTGCTGTTGCAGTTACCACATCACGAGCTACTACTAGATTTTTATCTGTACGCTTCAATAAAGAGTTTTCGTCACGCAACTCACGAGGCGTAATGATTTGTCCTTCTTTTAATACAGCTGAATCTCCAGCATCTTCTACCACTTTCATACCGTATAACTTATCGTTTTGAACAATAAAGTCTTTAGTATGAATCAATTGATCTTCTAAGAATAAAGTATCACCTGGATCTTGTACTCTTACTTTACGCATCATTTGACGAATAACAACCTCGAAGTGTTTGTCGTTAATTTTTACACCTTGTAAACGGTATACCTCTTGAATTTCATTAACCAAGTACTGTTGAACAGCAGCTGGACCTTGAATTCTTAAAATATCATCTGGAGTAATTGCTCCGTCAGACAATGGCACACCTGCTCTTACGAAGTCATTTTCTTGAACAAGAATTTGACTTGATAATTTAACTAGGTATTTACGAACATCTCCGAATTTAGATTCGATAACAATTTCGCGGTTACCTCTTTTGATTTTTCCAAAAGAAACAACACCATCAATTTCAGAAACTACAGCTGGATTAGATGGATTACGAGCTTCTAACAACTCTGTAATTCTTGGTAAACCTCCGGTAATATCTCCTGATTTAGAAGAACGACGTGGAATTTTTACCAATACTTTACCTGCTTTGATTTTCTCACCGTTTTCAACCATCAAGTGGGCTCCAACTGGTAAGTTGTAAGAACGAATTAATTCTCCATCTTTACCGTAAACCAATAATGTTGGAATTAATTTTTTAGCTCTTGATTCAGAAATTACTTTTTCTTGGAAACCAGTTTGCTCATCGATCTCAACCATGAACGATTGTCCTTGCTCTAAATCTTCGTAAGCAATTTTACCAGTAAACTCAGAAACAATAACTCCGTTATATGGATCCCATTTACAAATCACATCCCCTTTTGCAACAGATTGACCATCTGCAACAAAAATACTAGAACCGTAAGGAATGTTATTGGTACTTAATAAAATACCTGTTCTTTCGTCAATTAACTTTAATTCTGTAGAACGAGAAACAACGATATCAACTGAATTTCCTTCGCTATCTTCACCTTTAACAGTTTTAAGATCTTCGATTTCAAGTTTACCAGCAAATTTAGTGATGATACTTGATTCTTCAGATATACCACCCGCAACCCCTCCAACGTGGAAAGTACGTAATGTCAACTGTGTTCCTGGTTCTCCAATAGATTGTGCTGCAATTACACCAACTGCTTCACCTCTTTGTGTCATTTTACCAGTTGCTAGGTTACGACCGTAGCACTTAGCACAAATTCCTTTTAGAGCCTCACATGTCAATGGAGAACGAACTTCAACTTTCTCGATAGGAGAAGCATCTATAACTTTCATAATCGCTTCGGTGATTTGCTCACCTGAACGAACTATTACCTCGCTTGTCAAAGGATTGATTAAATCTTGTAAAACTACACGTCCTAAGATTCTCTCTCCTAATGATTCTACAATTTCTTCGTTCTTTTTCAATGCCGAAACTTCAACACCTCTTAAAGTACCACAATCATCGATGTTTACAATTACGTCTTGTGAAACGTCATGTAATCTACGAGTCAAGTATCCAGCATCGGCTGTTTTAAGTGCGGTATCTGCAAGACCTTTACGAGCACCGTGAGTAGAGATAAAGTACTCAAGAATCGAAAGACCTTCTTTAAAGTTAGAAAGAATTGGGTTTTCAATAATTTCACCACCACCAGCAGTAGATTTTTTAGGCTTAGCCATCAAACCACGCATACCAGTTAACTGACGAATTTGTTCCTTAGAACCCCTCGCTCCAGAGTCAAGCATCATGTAAACAGAGTTAAATCCTTGCTGATCTTCTCTAATGTTTTTCATTGCTAACTCCGTTAACTGCGCATTAGCAGAAGTCCAAACATCAATAACTTGGTTGTAACGCTCGTTATTGGTAATAAGACCCATGTTATAGTTAGCAGAGATCCCTTGAACTTGCTCTCTTGCATCAGCAATTAACTTAGGCTTTTGGTCTGGAATTCTAATATCACCTAATGAGAATGACAATCCACCTTTGAAGGCAAATTTATAACCCATATCTTTCATATTGTCCAAGAAAGCAGCAGTTGTAGGAACATCTGTACAGCTTAAAACGTGTCCAATAATATCTCTTAAGTTTTTCTTTGTCAATACGTCATTGATATAACCAGCTGCTTCAGGAACAACTTCGTTAAACAATACACGTCCAGCAGTAGTTTGAATGATTTGGTAAACTAATTCACCAGCCTCATTGAAATCTTTTGCTCTAATTTTAACACGAGCATTCAATTCTACTCTTCCTTCATTCAAAGCAATATTCACCTCTTCTGCAGAATAGAAAGTGATTCCTTCACCTAAAATTTTCATTTCAGGAGTTGACAAACGTTCTTTGGTCATATAATATAGACCCAAGACCATATCCTGAGATGGTACAGTGATTGGAGCACCATTTGCAGGGTTCAAAATGTTGTGCGAACCTAACATTAACAACTGAGCTTCTAAGATAGCCTCTGGTCCTAATGGTAAGTGTACCGCCATTTGATCCCCATCAAAATCCGCATTAAATGCCGTACAAACTAAAGGGTGCAATTGGATTGCTTTTCCTTCAATTAATTTTGGTTGGAACGCCTGGATACCTAAACGGTGCAAAGTAGGAGCACGGTTTAATAAGATTGGGTGACCTTTGATTACATTTTCAAGGATATCCCAAACTACAGGCTCTTTTTTATCAATTATTTTTTTAGCAGATTTAACTGTTTTTACAATTCCTCTTTCGATCAATTTACGAATCACAAAAGGTTTGTACAATTCAGCTGCCATATCCTTAGGAATACCGCACTCTGATAATTTTAATTCAGGTCCAACAACAATTACCGAACGAGCAGAATAATCCACACGTTTACCCAATAAGTTTTGACGGAAACGACCTTGCTTACCTTTCAAAGAGTCAGAAAGTGATTTCAACGGTCTGTTTGATTCTGTTTTAACAGCAGATGCTTTACGCGTGTTGTCAAATAATGAATCTACAGATTCTTGCAACATACGTTTCTCGTTTCTCAAGATAACCTCTGGAGCTTTTATCTCCATTAATCTTTTCAAACGGTTGTTACGGATGATTACACGACGGTATAAATCATTCAAATCCGAAGTTGCAAAACGACCTCCATCAAGTGGTACAAGCGGACGTAATTCTGGTGGAATAACTGGCACCACTTTCATAATCATCCATTCAGGACGGTTTTCGCGGTTTAAGTTAGACTCACGGAAAGATTCAACTACTTGTAATCTTTTTAAAGCTTCAGTTTTACGTTGTTTAGATGTTTCATTGTTAGCGCTATGTCTTAATGAGTAAGACAATGCATCAAGATCAATTCTTGCTAACAAATCCATAATACACTCTGCTCCCATTTTGGCAACAAATTTATTAGGATCAAAATCATCTAAATATTGGTTGTCTGCAGGAAGTGTATCTAAAATATTCAAATACTCTTCTTCGGTTAAGAAATCTAATCTTTGCAATGATTCCCCATCAGGATTTTTAGCAATACCCGCTTGGATTACTACGTATCTTTCGTAGTAAATAATCATATCTAATTTCTTAGATGGAAGACCAAGTATATAACCAATTTTGTTTGGTAAAGAACGGAAATACCAGATGTGAGCAATTGGCACAACAAGATTGATGTGACCTACTCTATCTCTACGTACTTTTTTCTCAGTAACTTCTACACCACAACGATCACAGATAATCCCTTTGTAACGTATTCTTTTATATTTACCACAAGCACATTCAAAATCCTTTACAGGTCCGAAAATTCTTTCGCAAAATAATCCGTCACGCTCTGGTTTGTGCGTTCTGTAGTTGATTGTTTCCGGTTTTAAAACCTCTCCTCTTGATTCTTTCAAGATAGATTCAGGTGATGCAAGACCGATTGAGATTTTATTAAACCTTTTTACAGGGTTTTTATCTTTATTGTTATTATTTCTATTATTCATCATAGTTTTTACTATTGATTTATTTGCAATTAAAAAATTGATTTGATTTTAGTCTAAAGTCAAATGTCATAAAGTTTTAAAGTCACGAATGA
>NZ_MTCA01000017.1:0-29040 GCF_002150205.1 Flavobacterium sp. FPG59
GTCTAGGGTGTTTGATAATAAATAACTTTGATTAAATTTTAAATATGAAAAAAATAATTGGATTGATGATCGCCCTTTTGCCCTTTTCATTTTGTACCAAAGAAAAAAATGTAATTGTACCTAAAAGTTTAGAAACAAAAAATATGGAAAAACAAGGAGATTTAGAGATTGCAACATTTGCAGGAGGTTGTTTTTGGTGTACCGAGGCAGTATTTTTACAGCTTGACGGTGTGAGTAAAGTAGTTTCAGGTTACATCGGTGGAAACACTGTAAATCCTACTTATAATGACATTTCTACCGGAGAAACGGGACATGCAGAGGCTATTGAAATAACCTTTGACCCTAAGAAAATAAGTTTTGGAGAGTTACTTGAAATATTTTTTGCAACTCATGATCCTACAACGCTTAACCGTCAAGGTGCTGATGTAGGGACGCAATATCGTAGCGAAATTTTTTATCACAATGAGAATCAAAAACAGTTGTCACAGGATTACATTGCCTTGATGACACAAGAAAATACTTTTGGTAAACCAATTGTGACTAAAATATCAGCTGCCACAAAATTTTATGTTGCTGAAGACTACCATCAAAATTACTACAACCAAAACAAAACACAAGGGTATTGTAGTTATGTAATTACTCCAAAAATTGATAAGTTGAAGAAAATGTATCAAGGAAAGCTTAAGAAATAATTGGCATTAGATTTGTATATTGTTCAATAAATATAAATTGAATACTTATGATACAACCTGTTGCTAATGATGAAGCAAATAACAAAACAAGAAATCTTTTGTTGGGAATATTGTTTGATGCTATTGGGATGCTTTCTTTTACCATTCCTCTTCTTGGAGAATTTTCAGATGTAGTTTGGGCGCCTTTAGCAGGTTTTTTAATGACTTGGATGTATAAAGGGAAAATAGGTAAAGTAGGAGGAGTGTTAACTTTTCTTGAAGAAATTATACCTTTTACTGATTTTATACCCACATTTACCTTAACGTGGATATACACGTATTTAATAAAAAATAAAAATGCCTCGTAACGAGGCATTTTTTATGATTTAAAAAGAAATCCGAGTCCTAATCTTTTCAGCATTTTTTTCTCAAATGCCCAAAAGAATTTGAATTGCCCAAATATAAAACCAATACAAACCAGTAATACTTGGTAAATAGGGAATATTAATATCAAACGAACAGGAATTATCCAATATCCCAAAGAATCTTTTGTTATACCTAGCCACGTACAAAACGGTTTAGACAACCAAGCTGATGCTGATCCTGTGATAGCAAAAACGATTAGAATTATTATGAACTGAAAATTTGTTTCAATTCCCCAACGTTGTTTGAGTTTGTTCATTTTTATTTATAATGAATACAAATATAGTGAGATTATCTCAGGGGTACAAAACCAAAAAGTTTTTGTTTGTACGTGTTTTGGAAAAATATCATGTAGTTGTATATCAAATAATTTACTTCATACCCGTAATTAATGGTGGGATCATAATTGATAGTCATTTCATATAAATTAGGATTAAAACGCTGTGGTTGCAAAACACGGTTATTCCATTCTGTTACATAAAAACGGTTTTTATTTTCTAGAAAAGCCTGTGTGTGATAATTTCTAGGAAAAGCTGTGGCATTTAGCCAAGAATTAAAACCTGGTTCAATAATGATTACCTCGTATTCTAGTTCTTCATTTGCTATTCTTACGGTATCATTACTAGAATTATTTGACGGATTTTTTACAGCTGTAAATGGAGTAGTTGTAGCACAACTGTACATGATGAGCGCTACTATTCCTAATATATATAAACTACGTTTCATAATCGAAATTTTACTTTAAATTTACAACTATATTATCTTTTTTTAAAACCATTTAACAAAAAAAAAATCACCTAAGTAGGTGATTTTTAGTGTTTTTTATTTCCCGAATAGTTTGCCAAGAATTCCGCCTATTCCACCACCTTTTCCAGATACGGCTGCCATTGCATCGCTAATGTCTACTTTTCCATCAGCATTTTGATCTAAACCAAATTGTCCTCCATATTTTGAAATGGCATCCATAATTCCAGATCCTTGAGCTCCGCCTCCAGATATAGCTGCAATGATATCAGAGATTTGAAAACTACTATCATTAGGATCTTTTGCTTTATTTACCAATGATCCTAGAATTTGAGGAATCAAACTTCCTGCAACACCTGATGCTGCATCTGTATTGATACCAAATTTTTCTCCAAGACTTCCAGTAAGTTGTTCAGTAAGCTTTTGAACTACAGGATTTGAAGCGTTTTGAGCATTATCTCCTTGAAACAAAGAAACCAATTGTTCTACACCGCCCTCTGAAGCAATTTTTTGTAAACCAGAAAAAATGGAGCTACTAGCTTCTTCTATAACGGCCTCGTTTTGTTCGTTTGGAATAGCATTGTTTTTAACAACTGACTCGACTCCAAACTGTTGTGCTAATTGTGTTAATTGTTCTAACATAGGTTTTGGTTTTGTTTAGATATCAAATCTAATAAAAAAAAGGGATTTATTACTTAAAATAAATCCCTTTTAATCATTTCATCACATTAAACCTTATCCCAAAATACTAATAATTTGTTGGGCTAGTTCAGTTCCTATTCTATCTTGTGCCTCACCTGTAGCTGCACCTATGTGTGGTGTTAGTGAGATTTTGTGGTGCATTAATATTGCCATCTCTGGCGTTGGTTCACTCTCAAAAACGTCTAATCCTGCAAACAATATTTTTCCGCTATCTAGTCCTTTAAGTAAAGCCACCTCGTCAATTACACCGCCACGGGCACAATTTACAATTCCTACACCATCTTTCATGCTAGCAATTTCTTTATCACTAATAATGTAACCGTTTTGCGCAGGTACATGTAGGGTAATAAAATCAGCCTCTTTAAAAACTGATTCTAAAGATTGTGAAACGATAGTTGTGGTAATAGATTGACCGTCAAAAAAAGATACCGTGACATCTACCTGTGGTATAAAACTATCCGCAGCAATAACTTTCATTCCTAGTCCAAGCGCCATTTTTGCAGTAGCCTGACCAATACGGCCTATGCCCACAATTCCAAGCGTTTTTCCTCTCAATTCAATTCCGTTACCATACGCTTTCTTTAAACCATCAAAGTTGGTATCGCCTTCTAGTGGCATATTTCTATTCGAGTCGTGCAAAAATCGAACTCCCGAAAATAAATGTGCAAAAACCAACTCTGCCACAGATTCTGATGATGAAGCAGGCGTATTAATCACTGCAATCCCTTTGCTTTTAGCATAATCCACATCAATATTATCCATTCCTACGCCTCCACGACCTATAATTTTCAAGCCTGGACAAGCATCAATAATGTCTTTACGAACCTTAGTCGCGCTTCTTACTAAAACGACACTTACATTGTTTTCATTAACAAAATTAGCCACTTGTTCCTGCGCTACTTTTGTTGTTATAACTTCAAAACCACCTTTTTCTAAAGCTTGAATTCCACTTTTTGAAATTCCATCGTTGGCTAATACTTTCATTTTTTTTATCATTTTAAGGAACCTAATCGATCCTCTAATTAATTATTTTTTTTAGGAGCTATTTCCCGCTTTTCATTATAATCTTTTATGTTTTTAAAGAAAAAACATAAAAGGATTTTCATTACAATCGGGGCTAGGGGTTTAGAATTCAACTGTTATTTTGTGAAACTAAAGACTAATACGGATTTATACTTTGGTTTCTAATTCTTTCATTACATCCACCAGTACTTGAACGCTCTCTAATGGTAACGCATTGTACATAGAAGCTCTGTAACCACCTACTGAACGATGCCCTGGTAATCCTGAAATTCCTGCAGCTTTCCATAAAGCGTCAAAGGTTGCGGCATGTGCTTCATCATTCAACAAGAAAGTAGCATTCATATTAGAACGATCTTCCACAGCAGCAGCTCCTTTAAATAATGGATTTCTATCAATTTCGGCATACAATAAAGCCGCTTTGGCATTGTTTATTTTTTCAATGGCTGCAATTCCACCTAAGTTTTTCAACCATTGTAAAGTCAATAAAGAAGCGTAAATAGGGAAAACAGGAGGTGTGTTGTACATACTTTCTGCTTTAATATGTTTGGTATAATCCAGCATGCTAGGAATAGTTCTGCCAGTTTTACCTAGAATTTCTTCTTTTACAACAATCAATGTGGTTCCTGCAGGTCCCATGTTTTTTTGAGCTCCAGCATAGATCAAGTCAAATTTTGAAAAATCCAATACTCTTGAAAAAATATCCGAACTCATGTCGCACACAAGTGGTATGCTAGTTTCTGGAAACTCTTTCATTTGGGTACCAAAGATGGTATTGTTACTCGTGCAGTGAAAATAATCAGCATCTTTTGGAATACTGTATCCTTTTGGAATATGATTGTAATTTTGTTCTTTAGAGGAACCTATGATGCTAGTTTCTCCAAAAAGTTGAGCTTCTTTAATAGCAGCAGCAGCCCATGTTCCTGTGTCTAGGTAAGCGGCTTTTCCATTTTCTTTCATCAAGTTGTAAGGAACCATCAAAAATTCTAGACTAGCACCACCTGCTAGAAATAATGCTTGGTAGCCTTTGCCTTCAAGGCCTAATAATTCTAGAACAAGTGATCGAGCTTCATCCATAACGGCCACAAAATCTTTGCTTCTGTGAGACATTTCTAAAAGAGATAATCCAGAATCATTGAAATTTAATATCGCTTGTGCTGATTTTTCAAAAACTTCTTGGGGTAAAATGCAAGGTCCTGCGCTGTAGTTGTGTTTTTTCATGTGAGTAGTTATATCCAAAAAATTAAAAAGCAAATTTCGACAATAGCAGTTTAAAAAGCGTTAATTAATTCGAAATAATCGCACTTTTTTCTGCTAAATTGTTAACAAAAATGAAATTGTATCTATGTTATCTGCATAATCCCATAATTGCGGATTTTGAGTTTGTCCAAACGAAATACTTTTTTCAATACAACCACCAGAAACGATACATTGAAGTAGTTCATTTTCAGAATCTAACTTAGTTTGTAGTGCGGGTAAGTCGTCGTAATATTCATAAAAAACACTAGAAATAGGTGAGGCATGGCTTTGGTCTTCTTTTATAGTTAAAAATCCATTGTCAAGCAGCTTAAAATTACTCATTAAGAAAACCGCTTTGTTGTAATCGTAATTATTAGCGTATTTTTCATAATGAATGACATCTTGGTATTCAAAAATGGCTTCAAAAAAGGCATCGAAATTATATCCTTTTGGTACAAAAAGTTTAGATACATTACGACATCCTAAACCAAAATATCTAAAAATATCTTCTCCTAAAGCAGTGAGTTCCTCCTTGTTTTCAGTACCAATCAAAACCGCTACTGAATTTCTACTCTTTCTAATAATAGACGGTTTGTCTTTAAAATAATACTCAAAATATCTTGATGTATTGTTACTGCCTGTAGCTATTACGGCATCAAAGTTTTCTAATTTACCCTCAACAAACGTGATTTGGTTTTTAAGTTCAGGCGCAACAGCAATCAAATATTTGGCTAAAAAAGGCAGTAAATGTTGGTCGTTTGATGATGTTTTTACAATCACATTATTTCCAGTTATTAAAACCGATAAAAAATCATGAAACCCAACTAGAGGAATGTTTCCTGCTAGTACTAATGCTATATTTTTTGGTTTTTGAATTTCTAAAGTATAGGCAGAAAGCCATTGATCAAGATTTTCTTCTGTTAATGCTTTAGACCAAGATTGTATTGAAAAATATACATTTTCAGGAGTATACCAGCCATTGTGTGATTGAGACAGGATAATAAGTTCTTGAAAAGCATCAAAAAATGTTTCGTTGTGCAAAACATTTGGGTTTTTTGTGGTGTTGTTTTCAGAAAATTGACTTAAAAAATTTCCTAATTCAACAAAAACATTTTTTTTTGTTTCTAATGTCATAATGTTTGCTTATGAATAGTTTTGATTGTAATTTTGCACAAAAATAAGCTATAAAAAGTATAGTAAAAAGATTAAAAGACGAAAGATAATAGATTCTTATACTTGAAAATCTTATTTGCTTAATTCCTAAATTAAAAAGATGGCAATTATTATAACAGACGAATGTATCAATTGTGGGGCTTGTGAACCGGAGTGCCCAAATACTGCAATATATGAAGGAGCTGATGATTGGAGATACAAGGACGGAACAAAACTGAAAGGTAAAGTAATTTTGCCAGACGGTACTGAAATTGATTCTGATGAAGCACAAACACCAATCTCTGACGAAGTGTATTATATCGTTCCTGGTAAGTGTACGGAGTGTAAAGGATTTCATGATGAACCTCAATGTGCAGCGGTTTGCCCTGTAGATTGTTGTATTCCTGATGATGCGCATGTAGAAAGTGATGAAACATTGCTAAACAGACAAGCTTTTTTACACAACGAATAAGTATTGATTTTGCATAAAAAAACCTGAGATATCTCAGGTTTTTTTATGCAATACTATTTTTGTTATTCTTTGACCATTTCAAAAATTTCAGATGTAATTTTATCAGTTTCGGGGTCATAAGATTCTAAAACTAAGTTTCCATCAGCATTAAAGTATCCAAAAGATGTTTTGCTTTTAGTACTGTAAATGTAATTGTTATTGGAAGTTTTTCTTAAAACAGCAGTCTTTTCCTTGTTTGGCAGGTACATGTTGTAACCTGTTTCAGCTAGACTAACTTGGTATTTTTGTCCGTTGTAGTTGTAATAAGCAGATCTATCAACATCTACAATATTGGTCACTCCATTTGCGGTTACTGCAGTAATAGCAGTTACTTGAACAGGAGTTTGCTTAATTTCTTTATTCAAAGCGTTTGAATCGGCATCTTTCAATTCAATGTTTTGAGTTTCTTTGATCTCTTGAGTTTTAACCAATTTTTTTTCTCCTTTTGAGTCTTTTATTGTTGTAACCGTTGTTTTTACCTCAGATTTTACATTTTTGTTTTGCGCTTGACTTTGTACGGAAAATAATAGTGCTAAAGCTCCAATTAATATCGTTTTCATAATTATTTATTTATTAGATTAATATGAAGTAAAATTACAAGGGCAACAGAGATAAGTTGTTATGGAATTTCCAAGATAAATTGTATAATTTACACTAGCTGCTATTTTCCTTTGTGAAAATTGATTAATCGTTAATCTTAAGATTTAAAAATTTTGAAATAGCATGATTCTTTCGAAACAATTACAAATAAGTTTTAATAAAGATGTGGTATGTAGGTAAGAGTTTTTTTTAAAAAAAAGGACCATCTTTCGATAGTCCTTTTGAGTTATTCAATAAATGAATTAGAATTTGTAGTTCAAAGATAGATTGAACATCGTTCCTAATTGACTGAAATGGTATCCATCATACGTCATTTGAGAGTAACGACCGTTAAATGTAACAAGATTAAATTGTTTTCTTGTTTCAGCTGGGTTGTTTAATATTGCAGTTCCAGCAGCATTTTCAGCTTTGAATTTCCACTCCGGTAATACATTCAATAAATTGTTTACATTCAACGCCAAAGTTAATTTTTCTGTAGCGGAGAAGGTAACTCCTAAATCGGTGACAATTTTTGGAGTAAATTCAGTTCTTAAATTGTTATCTAAACCTGCTTGTTTGAAAGTTGATTTGCCAAAATAAGTATTGTTAAGTGAAAATCCTAGTTTTCCTATTTCATAGTTACCTCCTAAAATCCATTTAGTTATAGGTCTTGATGTAAACATTAAGGCTTCAAGAGTTTGGCTAAAGTTATTCTTTTTTACGGGTGATATTCTTTCGTTTTGAATAGTATAATTTCCAGACAAGTTCACGCCTAGTTTTCCAGATCCTATCATAATATTGCTAAAGTTAGCAACTACATCTAAACCTGATGTTCTAGTATCAAATGAATTTTCAAACCAAGCAACATCTCCAAAACGAGTTGCAGTAATATCACCTAGTACAATTCTATCTTTAACTTTTATGTTGTAGTAATCAACAGTGAAATTAAAGTTTTTAGATGGTTTTGCGCCTAAGCCAATTGTAATGTTTGTTGATTTCTCAGCATCTAACGGGTCAATATCAAGTTGTCTTGCTTGAGGGGAAACGTTATTGATAATACCACTTACTTGAATTCCTTCTCCTGGTACAAAAGAGTACTGAGATTTTTGAGTATAAATTTGGTGTAAAGTAGGTGCTCTGAAACCTGTAGATACAGATCCTCTTAAAGTAACCTTGTTGTCTAAGAATTTGTATCTAGAACTAATTTTCCATACTGTTGCTCCACCAAAATCGCTATAATCTTCATATCTCAATGTTCCGTTGATTAAAAAGTCTTCTGTAATGTCATACGCTAAATCAAAGTAAGCACCTAAATTATAACGGTTCCATTTTCCTGAATTTTCAGGTCTGTTTCCTGCGAATGAGTCTGCTCCAATTCCGTCCCAAGAAGCTTTATCGCCTTCAATAACTTCAAAAGTTTCTGTTCTAATTTCAGTACCAAAACCAATACTTAATTTGTCAGAAAGGTTTTTTGAGACATCAATATTTCCTACTATGTGATTAAAAGAAGTTCCCCCTGGTTTAAATGATATTGGACTGTTTTCCCTGTAAAGATTGGCGCCATTTGAATCCAAAATTGAGGATCTATTTTGAGAATTTTCTACAGAATACGTTTGAGAGTTGCCTCCAAAAGTAATACTAGCATCTGTATTCCATTCATTTTTAGTGGCTTTGTATCCTAAAGTAGCATTATAGTCGTTTAGATCACCTACAAATGTAGGTACGTAGCCTTTGTATGAAGCTGCGGTACCATTTCCAAAAAAGTCTTGCAAGTATGGTGAAGTTGTTGATTTTCTCCAGTTTGGGATAGCTGGACTAGTAAAAAAATCATTAACAGGTCTCCAATATGGAGTTCTATAGTTTGCAAAAGAATTTACTTTTTTATAAACATAGGCTGCATTATAGTACAATTGTGTAGCATCAGATAATTCAAAAGCGCCGTTTACTAAAAATTTTGCAGCAGCGGTTTCTGGAGATCCGTTTACATTTCCTGCATCAGGTTTTTCATTTAAAAAAGTATCTACTGCGTTTCTTCCGTTAATGTTACCTTGGTTGATTGCAGCAAATTTGGCATTATAATCCGCGGTACCAACATAACTATTTGTAAAGTAAGCTTCTTTTTCAGCTGTTGTCAAATTGGATATATCTACGCCACCTAAAGTATTATCGTCATTAACATAACCATCGAATGTTGCAGGGTTTACTCTAACAAAATCGTTAAAATCGCCTTCAGCATCTACTTTACCAGGTCTATTGGCAAGGTTAACTTTTGAGAAGTCAACAGTATAATTGATAAAACCTTTCTGACCAACTTCAGATCCGTTATTTAAACTAACGCCAATCATTTCACCATCTCCTTCAGATGTAACACCTGTCCTCATAGTTACAGATGGTCCATTTGTGTTTTTCTTTAATATGATATTCATTACACCCGCAATAGCATCAGATCCGTATTGTGCAGATGCTCCATCTCTTAAAATTTCAACTCTTTCGATAGCGTCAGTAGGAATTGCTGAGATGTCTGATCCTGTTTCACCGCGTCCTGGAGATGTTTGTACATATAACAAAGAACTTAAGTTCTTTCTTTTACCGTTAATCAAAATTAAGGTTCTACTTGGTCCCATGTTTCTAATTTCATAAGGATCTAGTAAGGAAGTTGCGTCATTTACAGGAGTTTGAACCGTGTTAAAAGACGGTATTTTGTACTGTAATGCCTTGTCAAAAGTTGCTTGTCCTGTTGAGGTAAGATCTTTTGAAGATAATACATCAATAGGAAGTGCTGACGTAGTATTACTTCTAGGTGCAGTTCTTGTTCCTGTTACCACAACTTCATTTAAATTTTGTCCACCTTCTTCAGATAAAACTACATTGATTACAGCTTCTGTTGCTGCTCTTTCTACTTTGTTGAATCCAACATAACTGAAAACTAACGTTGCTCCTTCGTTCACTTTAATTTTGTAAGAACCATCAGTGTCAGTAGAAACTCCATTCTTTGTTCCTTTTTCTACAATGTTAACTCCTGGTAACGAATTTCCAGAAATGTCTTTTACTACCCCTGATATTTGCTTCTGAGCAAATACAAACGAGACGTTTAATAGGATTAATAATAATGCGAATTTTTTCATAATAAATTGTGTTTTATTTTCTGGTTGATTTGAAATAGGCTGCAATATAATTTTTTTTTAACAAAACATTAGTACTATTTTTAATTTTTTAAAAAAAATGCTAGGTTCTCAGTAATGGTATCTTTTAATTATTGAAAACAGTATTAAAATGGTATATTTGCAAACTTTTAAAGCCAAATGGCTTTGTCTAATAAGATTTAATGCTAAATAGCTCAAAATTTAAAACTTAAAAGAACCTTGTTTGCCATAAAAAAGCTTGCATGTTTCCGGAAAAAAAATAAAATAGTATTTACAGATGAAAGCAGGAATTGTAGGGTTACCTAATGTTGGAAAATCAACTTTGTTCAATTGTTTGTCAAACGCAAAAGCGCAAAGTGCTAACTTTCCTTTTTGTACCATAGAGCCAAATATTGGTGTTGTTAATGTACCAGATCCAAGAATCAATAAATTGGAGGAATTGGTAAAGCCAGAGCGTGTGCAAATGGCTACGGTTGATATTGTGGATATTGCAGGTTTAGTAAAAGGAGCTAGTAAAGGAGAAGGTTTAGGAAATCAATTTCTTGGAAACATTAGAGAGTGTAACGCTATTATTCACGTATTGCGTTGTTTTGATAATGATAATATCGTTCACGTTGATGGTAATGTAAATCCCATTCGTGACAAAGAAACTATTGATATCGAGTTGCAGTTAAAAGATTTAGAAACGGTTGAAAAGCGTTTAGAAAAAGTAAATCGTGCTGCAAAAACAGGTAACAAAGAGGCGCAGACCGAAAAAGCGCTTTTGGATCGAATTAAAGAAACCTTATTGCAAGCTAAATCAGCGAGAACTATTACTCCTCAAGGAAATGACGAGGAAGTTTTGATGGAATCGTTTCAATTGATTACTGCAAAACCAGTTTTGTATGTGTGTAACGTAGACGAAAACTCTGCTGTAAATGGAAACAAATATGTAGACCAAGTTCGCGAGTTAGTAAAAGATGAAGATGCAGAAGTAATTATTTTGTCTGTAGGAGCCGAAGCTGATATTACAGAGCTTGAAAGCTACGAAGAGCGCCAAGTTTTCCTTGAAGACATGGGATTGTCAGAGCCAGGAGCATCCGTTTTAATTCGTGCAGCTTATAAATTGTTAAAACAGCAAACCTATTTCACGGCAGGAGTAAAAGAAGTTCGTGCTTGGACCATCAATATCGGTGCTACCGCGCCACAAGCTGCTGGTGTAATTCATACAGATTTTGAAAAAGGGTTTATCCGTGCCGAAGTAATTGCTTATGAAGACTATGTGCAATACGGTTCTGAAGCAAAATGTAAAGAAGCAGGAAAATTTAAAGTTGAGGGTAAAGAATACGTTGTGAAAGATGGTGATGTAATGCACTTTAGATTCAACGTGTAATTTTTAAACGTAAAACTTAAAAAGTCGAAAGTTAGTAATAGCTTTCGACTTTTTTTATGAACCTAATCCAGCTTTCCGCTTCAAGATTTTTCTATAAAGACTTTTTTTCTAAGCCCTCAAAGGAGCTTCCTGCGGTCGCTCTTTCAGGTCAAGAAAAAATAGCGGCTTTATAAAAAAATGCTTTCCGCTGCAATCTAGGGTTTTTGTCGGTGTTTAAAGTTTAATTAAAATTAAAAGTGTAAATTCACTAAAATTTTAATTAATTCAAAATGAAACAATTTATTTTGTTAGTGATATTTTTATTTGTTATTTCTTGCAAAAAAGCAGATGCGCCAGCAGATGAAAGTTTTGTGTATTTTGAAAAACCACAGCCAATTTATGATGCTGAACTGTCTAAAATACCTAATAAATTCAGAGGTCTTTTTATTAATTCAGATTCCGTTTACCTGAATATCTCTGAAAATATGATTAGTAAAGAATTTACTAGAAAATTTAGAATTCATAAAACCGAAATAGACTCATTGAAAAAAGAATTTGATTTTGTTAATGGCAAGTACGTTTCTAAAGGTTACAAAGTGGTTTTTGATTTTATAAAAATAGGTGATTCCTTAGAGCTTTCGAACAAAGAAATTGATACAATTTTTATTTTTTCAAACACTCAAAAAGCAAAACGATTCAACGGAAAATTAATTTTGAACTACAGTGATTCTATTTATTGGACGGTAAATACAATTGATTTAGAAAAAAATCTATTACATTTAAAAAGCATTGGTTCTAAAGAAGATTTAAAGAAAATAGATTCCTTAACCCATTTAAAATCAGTTCAGATAGATTCTTTTAGATTTGTTGTAAAACCTTCAAGAAATGAATTTAAAACTTTCATTAATCTAAAAAGGTTTCATGTAGATGAAGCGTTTAAAAAAATCTAAAAATAAATACGCAACAGCAATTAATTTATTTCAGAAAAAAAAACAATCTTATGAAAATAGTAACCTTTGGCGCAAGCAACAGTAAAAATTCTATCAATAAAAAACTGGCAATTTATGCAGCGCATCTTTTTGAAAATGCAAACGTAGAAGTTTTAGATTTAAACGATTTTCAAATGCCTTTGTTTTCTGTTGATTTGGAGCTCGAAATCGGTCAGCATGATGTAGCGAAAGCATTTTTAGCTGTAATTGCAATGGCTGATGTGTTGGTGATTTCTATGGCGGAACACAACGGTAATTATAGTGCTGCTTTCAAGAATATTTTCGATTGGAGTTCTAGAATCAACGGAAAAGTGTTTCAGGACAAACCCATGTTGCTTCTAGCTACTTCTCCGGGAGCTAGAGGTGGTGCTAGTGTTTTAGAAATTGCAAAAACTGCTTTCCCTCGTTATGGTGCCTACGTAAAAGCAACTTTTTCATTACCTAGTTTTGATGCTAATTTTGATATCCAAAAAGGAATTATAACAAACGGTGAGTATGATATTAAGCTAAAGTCATTGATTGGCAATTTTAAATCGTAAAGTAAAAACAGGTTTTCAATATTATTCTTGATAACTTTGAGGCTTTGAATTTTTAAAATTTATCATATTACACTACATTAGCACATTCTAGAGCTTTGCGTAAAGTAAAGCCCGAAATGAACGAAGTTAAAATCCACAAATTTTAAAATGTCCGATCAAAATCAATATACCGAAGATAATATTCGGTCCTTAGACTGGAAAGAGCATATTCGCATGCGCCCCGGAATGTACATCGGGAAACTGGGTGACGGTTCTTCGCCAGATGATGGTATTTATATCCTGTTAAAAGAGGTTTTAGACAACTGTATCGATGAATTTGTTATGGGCTCTGGTAAAACCATTGAAGTGACCATCAAAGACAAAACGGTTTCGGTGCGTGATTACGGGCGAGGTATTCCGTTGGGTAAAGTCGTTGATGTAGTTTCTAAAATGAATACAGGTGGTAAATACGACTCTAAAGCGTTCCAGAAATCAGTAGGTTTGAACGGTGTGGGTACCAAAGCTGTGAATGCACTTTCAAATTATTTCCGTGTAGAATCGGTGAGAGAGGACAAGCAAAAAGCCGCTGAGTTTTCAGGTGGAAACTTAGTCCTTGAAGAAGATATAATTGAAACTACTAAGCGTAAAGGAACTAAAGTAACGTTTACGCCAGACGAAACCATTTTCAAAAATTACAAATTCCGAATGGAATATGTGATTAAAATGGTGAAGAATTATTGTTACTTAAACAATGGTTTGACGATCATTTTTAATGGTGAAAAGTACATTTCAGAGAACGGACTTCGTGATTTATTAGAAGAAACAATAAGTGCCGATGATCTGGAATATCCAATTATTCACTTGAAAGAACATGATATAGAAATTGCACTTACCCACAGTAAAACCCAGTACAGTGAGGAGTATCACTCTTTTGTAAACGGGCAAAATACCACACAAGGAGGGACGCACTTAGCCGCTTACCGCGAAGCCATTGTAAAAACCATTCGTGAGTTTTACAACAAAAACTTTGAAGCTTCAGATGTACGAAAATCTATTGTGAGTGCTATTAGTATCAAGGTAATGGAGCCCGTTTTTGAGTCTCAGACCAAAACCAAATTAGGTTCCACAGATATGGGATCAGATGATGGTACGCCGCCAGTTTCTGTTCGTACGTTTGTAAACGATTTTATCAAAAATAAATTAGATAACTATTTACATAAAAATCCACCCACGGCAGAAGCGTTATTGCGTAAAATTTTGCAGGCAGAGCGTGAGCGTAAAGAATTATCTGGAATTAGAAAACTAGCCACAGATCGTGCTAAAAAAGCTAATCTGCACAATAAAAAATTAAGAGATTGTCGTGCACACTTGCCCGATACTAAAAATCCTAGAAACTTAGAGAGTACACTTTTTATTACTGAGGGAGATTCGGCTTCGGGATCTATTACCAAGTCGCGTGATGTGAATACACAAGCCGTGTTTAGTTTGCGCGGAAAGCCGCTGAACTCATACGGAATGAGTAAAAAAATTGTGTACGAAAACGAAGAATTCAACCTACTCCAAGCTGCTTTAGATATTGAGGACGGTCTCGAAAAGTTGCGTTACAACAACATTGTCATCGCTACCGATGCCGATGTCGATGGAATGCACATTCGATTGTTGTTGATTACTTTTTTCTTGCAATTTTTTCCTGAATTAATCAAAGAAGGGCATTTGTATATTTTGCAAACGCCTCTTTTTAGGGTTCGAAACAAGAAGGAAACCATTTATTGTTACTCTGAGGAAGAGCGAAAAGATGCCATTGAAAAACTAAAACCAAAACCAGAAATCACCCGATTTAAAGGTTTAGGAGAAATCTCGCCCGATGAGTTCAAGAATTTTATTGGAGAAACCATTCGTTTAGATCCTATTATGATGGATAAAAATACTTCCATTGAGCAGTTATTGTCTTTTTATATGGGTAAAAATACTCCAGACCGACAAGAGTTTATTATTAAGAACTTGAAGGTGGAGTTGGATGCTTTGGTAGAGGAATGATTTTAATTAGGATATTTAGTTTATGCGGAGAATAATATTTTTTGTTGCTATTTTATTATTGGTTTGTTGTAAAAATGAAAATGTACAGCAGTCACTAGAGTCGGAAGGGATTCCTATCGAAAAATCAATCAGTAAAATAATTAATAAAAGAGATTTTCCAATAAAGAAGTTCTCTAAGATTGAATTGGTTTCGTATTATAATAGGGTAGTATGGGATACTATAAAATACAAGGGTGAGTCTGCTTCATATAAAGTAGTAGTTGATAATTATAAATTTACTTTTGATAGTACAATGATTCAAGAGAGAGTAATTTTAAATAAAAGTCAAGAGAAAGAACTTATTAATCTGTTGATTAGTGATACTTGTATTCCCCAAGAGATGGAAGCGGGGTGTTATAATCCAAGGCATATGATCTTGTTTAGAGATGAAAAGAATAGAATCATTGGTTACAATGAGTTTTGTACAAGTTGTATTGGTTCAAGAAATTCAAGTAATTTAGAAGGATTCCAAAAATATTGTTATGCTGATATGGCTGAGCTTTTTCGAAAATTTGGAATAAAACTTTTTGTGGAATATGGAGATGGAAATGGAGCAAAAGAATATAATTTTTTTAAAAGTAAAGGTTTTAACTAATTGACAAACATTAATTAAAAAAGGAAGTATGAACAAAATTACTCTAATATTTGGCTCAATTTTTACTCTAGCTGTTTCAGTATTATTTTTCATTAATTTATCAAATGATCATAAAGAGTGCGGTAAAATCGTTAAAAATCACATTGATGCAAGCGGAAATAAAGTTGAAGTTGTAGAACATATCTGTAAGGAGAACTATTCTTTTTAGCAAAACAGAAAAAAAATATACAAAATTACCATTCAATAGCATATTTTTAATGAAAGACGAAGAAGGTATATTCGAGGAAAAGCTTAAAAATAAAGTTTTGTTTTCTCAAGTTGTTGAGTTACTACAAAATGCTCGAACGCAAGTTTTACGCACTGTAAACTCAACGATGGTCTATACCTATTTTGTAATTGGAAGAATGATTGTTGAAGAAGAACAAAATGGAAAAGACCGAGCTGAATATGGGAAGCAATTATTGAAAGGACTTTCTAAAGAGTTAACTACTGAGTTTGGGAAAGGGTTTTCAGTTGAAAATCTAGAGAGAATCAGAAAGTTTTATACAATTTATTCAAATTCGTTGACAGTGTCTACGATTTCTGAAAATGTAAAATCACAGTCACTGTCTACGGAATTACAAATAAGAGAAAGTGAATTTAGATTATCACAAAATGACCGATTAAAATCAGCAAGACTAACTTTGATTTTCAAATTAACTTGGTCTCATTATAATTTTTTGATTCGAATTGATGATGAAAAGGAAAGGCGTTTTTACGAGATAGAATCAGAAAAATACAATTGGAGTGTTCGCGAATTAAAACGACAATATGATTCGGCACTTTATACACGATTGGCTTTGAGCAGGGATAAAGAAGGGATTTTGAAACTTTCTGAAAAAGGTCAAATTATTGAGAAACCAAAAGACATTATTAAAGATCCTTATATTTTAGAATTTCTAGGCTTACCTGAATTGCATCAGTATTCCGAATCGGAACTAGAAGAAGAAATCATTAATAAACTGGAGCATTTTTTATTAGAATTAGGTCACGGTTTTACTTTTGTAGCTCGACAAAATAGAATTACTTTTGATGATAAACATTTTCGAATCGATTTGGTTTTTTATAACCGAGTATTAAAATGTTTTGTCTTAATTGATTTAAAAATAGGGGAACTAAAGCATCAAGACTTAGGACAAATGCAAATGTATGTGAATTATTATGACAGAGAAATGCGTTTGGAAGATGAAAATAAAACGATTGGAATTGTGCTTTGCCAAAACAAAAGCGATTTGGTTGTAGAGTACACTTTGCCTGAAAATAATGAACAAATATTTGCCAGTAAATACAAAACAATTCTGCCTAGCAGAGAAGATTTAATACATTTAATTTCGGAATCAAAATAAATGAAAGACGAAGAAGAAGATAACATCATTCCAAACGAAGACGAGAATAACCAAGAGTTGAATGAGACCACGAGTGAAGAAGGTTTCGAAGACATAAAAACCTCGAGTGGCATGCAGCATTTTTACGAAAACAATAACGAAGAAGGCGATACCATAACCAAGGTTACGGGCATGTACAAAGACTGGTTTCTGGATTATGCTTCGTATGTAATTCTGGAACGCGCCGTACCTGCTATTGAAGATGGTTTCAAGCCTGTACAACGTCGAATCATGCACTCGCTTAAAGAGTTGGATGACGGTCGCTACAACAAGGTAGCCAATGTAGTAGGGCACACCATGCAGTATCACCCACACGGAGATGCGAGTATTGGTGACGCTATGGTGCAAATTGGTCAAAAAGATTTGTTGATTGACTGCCAAGGAAACTGGGGAAATATCTTAACAGGCGATGGCGCTGCGGCTTCGCGTTACATTGAGGCGCGTTTGTCTAAGTTTGCTTTGGAGGTTTTGTATTCTCCAAAAATTACCGATTGGGGTGTTTCGTATGACGGTCGTCGTGCAGAACCAAATAATCTGCCAGTTAAGTTTCCATTGCTTTTAGCACAAGGAGCAGAAGGAATTGCAGTAGGACTTTCCACGAAAGTGTTGCCGCACAATTTTAATGAGCTCATTGACGCTTCGATCAAAATATTAAAAGGAAAAGCGTTTACGTTGTATCCTGATTTCATGACGCAAGGTATTGCTGATGTATCAAATTACAATGACGGATTGCGTGGTGGTCGTGTGCGCGTACGTGCCAAAATTGCCCAGTTGGACAAAAACACGTTGGTCATTACTCAAATTCCGTTTTCGACAAATACAACGACTTTGATTGATAGTATTTTGAAAGCCAATGAAAAAGGCAAAATCAAAATCAAAAAAATTGAAGACAATACCGCTGCTGAGGTAGAGATATTGATTCACTTATTTCCAGGAGTTTCTCCAGACAAAACCATTGATGCTTTGTTTGCTTTTACAGCTTGCGAAACATCAGTTGCGCCTTTGGGTTGTGTGATTGAAGATAACAAACCTTTGTTTATTGGGGTTTCTGAAATGTTGCGCATTTCAACTGCAAGAACAGTTGATTTATTAAAACAAGAACTCGAAATTCAACTCGAAGAATTAAAAAACAAGTGGCACTTTTCTACGCTCGAAAAAATCTTTATTCGAGAAGAAATGTACATCGATTTCAAATTATATTCAGATAGAGAATCGCTTTATACCTATTTGTACGATCGTTTTGAGCCTTTCAAAGAATCATTTGTTAGAGAAATTAATGATGACGATTTGCAGCGCTTAACCCAGATTCCGATGATTCGTATTACCCGATTTGATTCTGATAAGGCTGATGACATGATTGCCAAGTTAGAGGGCGAGATGAAGGAAGTAGAACATCATTTAGCTCATTTAACAGACTTTGCAATAGCGTATTTTACGAAATTGAAAGAGAAATACGGAAAAGGTCGCGAACGCCAAACCGAATTGCGTATTTTTGATGATATTGAAGCAACAAAAGTAGTATTGCGAAACACTAAACTGTATGTCAACCGTGAAGAAGGTTTTGTGGGGACTAGTTTAAAGAAAGATGAGTATGTTACGGATTGCTCTGATATTGATGATGTTATTGTTTTTCTAAGAGATGGGAAAATGATGATCACCAAAGTTGATGCAAAAACTTTTGTGGGTAAAGATATTATTCATGTGGCTATTTTTGACAAGAGCGACAAGCGTACGATTTACAACTTGATTTATCGAGATGGAAAATCAGGGCCTTCTTATATAAAACGCTTTAACGTATCGGGTGTTACACGTGATAAACCGTATGATTTAACAAATGAAACTGCTGGATCTCAAATCGTATACTTTTCATGCAATCCAAACGGTGAGGCTGAAGTAATTACCATTTTGTTGCGACAAGTGGGAACTATTAAAAAATTGAAATTTGATATTGATTTTTCAAATCTTGCCATAAAAGGAAGAAGTTCTAAAGGGAATTTGGTAACGAAATACCCAATTAAGAAAATAGAATTAAAAGAGAAAGGGATTTCTACATTATTGCCTCGTAAAGTGTGGTTTGATGATACGGTACAACGATTAAATGTAGATGGACGTGGTGAATTACTGGGTGAATTTAGACCAAGTGATAAAATTTTAATCATTGCACAATCTGGCAAGCTCAAAGTGATAACGCCGGAGTTGACAACACATTTCGACCAAGACATGGTCGTTTTAGAGAAATGGAATCCTAAAAAACCTATTTCGGCCATTTATTTCGATGGAGAAAAAGAGCGCTATTACATCAAACGCTTTTTGGTAGAAACCGAAAACAAAGAGGAAGCCTTTATCTCAGAGCATGCTAATTCGCATCTAGAAATTGTTTCAACAGAGTATAGACCTGTTGCCGAACTAGTTTTTGCAAAAGTAAAAGGAGTACAAAAAGAAAATCAAGTGGTAGATGTTGAGGCTTTTATAGCCGTAAAAGGATTCAAAGCCCAAGGAAATCAATTGACTGCAGATAAGTTAAAACAAGTCAATTTGCTAGATCCACTTCCTTATGAAGAGCCTGTAGAGGAGGTGCCTGAACCACCTATTTTAAGCGATGAAGATGCAGGTCCAGTACAACTTGATGATGATGGCCAAATCACTATGAGTTTAGATTAATACACTATTCTCAAAAAAATAAATGCCCCCAAAACAGTTTGGGGGCATTTTATTTTATAAAAGGATTCAATTTCACCATTCACATCTCACCATTCACTTTTAACTACTTACTATTTACTCTTGCTCTTATTCATTTTCATATTCAGAACTTCTACTAATAATGAGAACGAAATAGCAAAGTACAAATAGCCCTTTGGTACTGGTGTTACGTGACTTCCAAAGATTAAAGCGTTAGATAAATGAGCACTTTCAGTAAGCAACATCATACCTATTAAAATCAAAAATGAAAGTCCAAGTATTTGAATTGACGGATGTTTGTTTACAAAATTACCAACAGGAACTGCAAACTGCATCATCACAAGTACCGATATAATCACAGCAGTAATCATAATATAAAGTGCACCTTCAACGCCATTGGTCATTCCCACAGCAGTTAAAATACTATCAAAAGAAAAAACCAAATCAATCAAGATAATTTGAAAAATAACGTTTTGAAACGATTTAGTAGCCGCTTTTCCAAGCTCTTTCTCTTCATGTCCTTTTTCGTCTACTTTCTCTCTAATTTCGTTGGTACTTTTGTAAATCAAAAATAATCCACCGCCAAACAGAATCAAACTCTGTCCTGTAATTCCTGCCGAAAACCAACTCAAATCAATATGAAACCACGGCTCTTTCATTTGAATTAATAAATTAATACCAAACAAAAGCGCTATTCTCATGAACATTGCCAAGAACATTCCTATTTTAGTGGCTTTTTTACGTTGTTCTACCGGTAATTTTCCAGTAGCAATAGAGATGAAAATGATGTTGTCAATTCCTAAAACAATTTCAAGAAAAGTCAAAGTTAATAAGGCTACCCAAGCATCAGGATTTAAAAATATTTCCATTTTTTATTTTACTATTTACGTTATTAATCAGCAATTTTGGTTACAGTACCTTTTTGTTTCACATCAGATCCTACCATCCCAAATTCAAAGGTATAAGAATTTTTTGTAGTAGTCACTATTTTCATGCCTATCGCTTTTTCTTCGGCCATGTTTTTTGGATGTAATTTTTGCAAAACATATTCGCAGTCATTCACCCAGCGTATAGATGCCGTATCTGTTTTTCCTTCAAAAGTTTCAATCTCTATGCTGTCATTTCGTTCAAATAAAGCCGTTTTTTTCACACCGTCTACTTCATATTCAAACTTGAATTTTCCGGTTTTAAAATCCTTACAATTTCTTTCCATATCATAGCAAGAAGTCAAGACCAGTAAGGGTAGGAGCACTACTATTTTTTTCATCTTTTTTTGTTTTTTATTAAGGACCAAATCCAGCTGTTTGTTGCAACCCACAAGGCTTAAAATCTTTTTTTCTACTGCCATAAAAGGAGCTTCCGGTGGTCGCTCTTTTAAGTCAAGAAAAAAATAGCTTTTAATCCTTATGTCTTTTCACTTCCATCTGGGGTAAAATTAGTGTATTTTAATGTCATATTTGTCTAATAAACCACCAATTCCTTGCGTTGAAAACTTTGCTTTTTTCATCGGATTGAACTCTGGATCTATGCTGTAATCTGTGGCTTTAGTAAAATCAGCTCCAGCTAATTGCGTATTGCTAAATATGGCATTCTGTAATGAACTACCATCAAAAATAGTACCTGTTAAATTAGTTTCAGAAAAATTAACTTCTTTTAACGAACAAGAAATAAACTTGGTTTTAGGCATCTTTTTATTGGTAAAAGAGGCATAATCTAAAATGCATTCTTCAAACTCCACTTGAAATAAAAAATCATCACATTCTTCAAATAAAATCCCAAGTAGTTTACAGTTTTTAAAGTGTACTCCTTTTAAACTAGCACCGGATAATTTGCTCATTGACAAATTACAGTCTATAAAAACGCAATCCATAAAAGTGGTATTAGACAAAACAGCATTCGCCAAATCACAGTTTATAAAAGTACATTCTTCAAATTCGGGGTTGCTAACAGCACTGTCAAACGGATTTGTTTTTTCAAATGTTTTTTGAAGTTGAATATTGTTTTTCATTAGTCGTTAAATAAGCTTTTCATAATTGTTTTTAACCCTACATACATTAGGTACATGGCAATAAAACAAACAATTACACCAACGCTTAATACTAGATAATGCCAAATGTTTTGCTTGTTCATAAAAGCATTATGAATTATTGTTGGGCCTAAAAACAACAATGGTAATGCACCTGCTAAGTATCGTACTCCTTTTGATAATAATTCTCTATTTGTAGCCATTGTTTCTTTTAAAATTTAGGTTTGAAGCTTTTGAAAATGCAAAATAGGTACAAGTACTATCTTTATTGCGCTAGATAAAAATCTACAGCTTTTCTAACGCTTCCGTATTTTTTTAATAATTCTTCACCTTCTTCGTAAGTAACCGGAATTTCGTCCATGATCATTTTTACACCGCGGTCAACCAGTTTACTATTGCTGAGTTGCATGTCAACCATTTTGTTGCCTTTTACTTTTCCTAACTGAATCATGGTAGCAGTTGATATCATGTTGAGCACTAGTTTTTGCGCTGTTCCGGCTTTCATGCGTGAACTTCCTGTAACAAATTCAGGTCCTACAATTACTTCAATTGGGAATTTAGCTGTTTGTGACAACGGACTTCTAGCATTACAAGAAATACTTCCTGTGGTTATGTTGTTCTCATTACACGCCTGTAAACCAGCAATTACATAAGGTGTGGTTCCCGAAGCTGCAATTCCTATAACGACATCTTTTTCATTTATTGCAAAAGCTTGTAAGTCAAGCCAAGCTTGAGTTGGGTTGTCTTCGGCATTTTCAACAGCTTTACGAATGGCTGCGTCACCACCAGCAATAATCCCTACAACTAAATCAAAGGGAACACCAAAGGTAGGTGGACATTCTGAGGCATCAACAATTCCTAATCTTCCAGAGGTTCCAGCACCTATGTAAAATAAGCGACCGCCTAATTTCATTTTAGTGACAATTGCAGTTACTAAATTTTCAATTTGGGGCAATGCTTTTTCAACAGCAAGTGGCACTGTTTTGTCTTCTTGATTGATATTTGACAACAATTCCTGAACCGACATTTTTTCTAAATGTTCGTATTTTGAAGATTGTTCGGTGGTTTTTGTGAATTCCATGTATTGCTAAATTTGTGTTTCTAAAGCACTAAATTTTCTATATATTCGGGTCGAGCGTGAGGGATAAAAGCGGAAATCCTTTTTATCATGTAGCGGTAGCGAAATGAAAAAAGATTGCAGCGGATAGCCCGACCGCCTTATTTTGGCGGGCACGCCCACCTTGTAAATTTATAAAAAATATGCCAATGCAATACCAATTACAATCATTGAAACTTTAGCAATGTTGAACTTGTGTCCTTCGCTGCTTTCAAAAATTATGGTAGATGATATGTGAAACAATATTCCTATGACAATGGCTGTAATTTCTGTGTAATATGTGTTTAAGATGGGCAAATAATCAGATAATATGGTACCGAGTGGTGTCATGATTGAAAAAGTGATCATGAAGAAAAAGATTGCTTTTTTATTAAGACTTGCATTTATAAAAAAAGTAGTCAAGATAATGGCTATGGGCAAGTGATGTATGGCTATTCCTATGGCTAAATCTTGGTGATGGCTCACGGGGAAACCTTCTAGAAATGCATGAATACAAAGACTTATGAACAACAACCATGGGATTTGTGTTATTGCTTCATGTCCGTGTACGTGACCATGCTCTGCACCTTTAGAGAAAAACTCTAATATGATTTGGAACAATATTCCTAGCATAATGAATATGCCAATGGTTGTTGTGTTACTCTTGTAAATTTCGGGTAATAAATGCATTACTGTCAAGGACAGTAAAAAAGATCCGCTGAAGGCTAAGAGTAATTTTAGATTAGTCTTATTCTTAGGTCTAATAATTAATGCAACACCGTATCCTAAAATTACAGAGAGTAATGGTAAGAGGTAATTCATTTATTTAAAAATCATGATTAAGCGTTCACTTTCTGTTTTATGGAATTTTTTTAATTTATAATCCCCAAAGGTATCTAGGAGATAAATTCCGGCTTGCTCCATTAATTCTTCAAAATCTTTCAGCGTTAATGCTTTTACTTTTTCGGTGAAATGGTATTTTTGACCTTTATCTTCAAAGTCAATTTCTTTGTAAATATGGCCTTCTTTTAAATATCGGGTAATGTGAAAATCAATACCATCAACGGTTTTAGTTTCTGTAGGGACTAGTGTTTCTATGACATTAGGTACATTCATAAAATCAATTACTGCAAAACCGTATTCTGACAAGCTTTCTTTGATGGCTATAAGCGTTGTTAGGTTGTCTTCGTCACTTTCAAAATAACCAAAACTGGTAAACAAATTAAATATGGCATCAAATTTTTCTTCAAATGGCTCACGCATGTCATGAACTTTGAATTGTAATTTTTCATTAGCATTTTTATTCGCTTCGGCGATACTGTTTTCAGATAAATCGGCACCAAGAACAGTAAAACCCAATTGGTTTAAATATATAGAATGACGGCCTTTGCCGCAGGCTAAATCAAGAACATTGGCATTTTCTGGTAAATTGAGATAATGTGTAAGGTTGTCCATAAAAACTTGAGCTTCCCTGTAATTTCTATCCTTGTATAAAATGTGATAATAAGGTGTATCAAACCAAGAGGTGTACCAGTTTTCAGTTGATTTGGGTTGATTTTCAAGGGATGTATTTTGAGATGCAGACATTTATTCTTTTTCAATTAATTCGATTGATGCAAATTTAGTGTATTTTTGCAACGAATACTTGATTTTACAATGGAAAATAATTATAAAATGATTGCCAAAACCTTTTTTGGTTTTGAAGAAATACTGGCAAAAGAATTACAAAACCTAGGCGCACAAAATGTAGAGCAAGGTGTACGAATGGTTAGTTTTAAAGGTGATAAAGGGTTTATGTACAAGGCTAATTTATCTTTGCGTACAGCTTTAAAAATTTTAAAACCTATTTATTTTTTTAAGGCCAATAATGAACAAGGATTATACAAAGGTATTGCGGGAGTAAACTGGTCCAAATTATTGAATGCGAACCAGACTTTTGTTATAGATACCACAGTACATTCAGAATATTTTAATCACTCTGAATTTGTTTCTCAAAAATGTAAAGATGCCATTGTAGATCAGTTTAGAGAAAGAACAGGTCAACGACCAAGTATTGATAAGGTACATCCTGATTTAAGAATTAATATTCATATTGATAAAGACCAAGTCTCTGTAGCGCTAGACACATCTGGAAATGCATTGAACCAGCGTGGATATAGAACTGCAACAAATATTGTACCTATAAACGAGGTTTTGGCAGCCGGAATTTTGTTGCTTTCGGGTTGGGATGGTCAAACAGATTTTTTAGACCCAATGTGTGGATCAGGTACTTTCTTAGCCGAAGCAGCTATGATTGCATGTAATATTCCAGCTAATATCAACCGTAAACAATTTGCATTCGAAAAATGGAACGATTGGGATAATGATTTGTTTGATGCCATTACGGATAGTTTATTAAAACGTGTACGTGAGTTTCATTATACTATAAAAGGATATGACAAAGCACCAAGTGCGGTTCAAAAAGCGAAAGACAATATTAAAAATGCCAATCTAGACGAATACATTTCAATAGAAGATAAAAACTTCTTTGATACTGAGAAAAGCTCTGAAGGCAAATTGCATATTGTGTTCAATCCACCTTATGACGAGCGTTTGGACATTCATATGGAGGAGTTTTATAAAAATGTAGGTGATACTTTAAAGAAAAATTATCCAGGTACAAATGCTTGGATGATAACTGCAAACCTAGAAGCATTGAAACATGTAGGTTTAAAACCATCTAGAAAAATTAAACTTTTTAATGCAGGTCTTGAGGCTCGATTAGTAAAGTATGAAATGTATGAAGGTAGTAAAAGAACAAAGTTTTCTTCGTCTGTTCGCTCAGAGGATTCAGGTCAAGAAAAGACTGGTGCTGAATAAGTAATATCAAATTTTTACTTAAAACTTTAAGACTTATAAAAAATGACAAAAAAGCAAATACAAGCATTTGTATATCAACTAGCAAGCTTTGCAGTTTTATTTATTGCTGCAAGATACGCCATTGACTTGTACACTAATTTAACTGGTTTTTGGATTCCAATTACAGCATTTGTAATAGGAACATTAGTAGCTCCAAAGTTTCAAGCCATTCGAACCAAAGACGGTGAAAAATTGTATATGAAATGGATTTTCATTAAAGGATTCAAGGAAATAGGGTAGTATAGAAATTCTAGAAGTTTTATTTGAAACATAAACCGCACATTCATTAACCACTTATTTTAAGTTGTTTTGAATGTGCGGTTTTTTAATACTATTTTTTTTGTACTACAACTGGTTTTATTTTCTTTTTATAAATAGGAACAAAATAAGTTACAGTGTAATTAAATCCTACTCCAAAACTCCCATCATAGGTTCTATTAAATCCCGGAATGTATAAATTAGAGAAGTTCTCTGGTTCTTTATTAGTCACCAATCGATTCAAACGAAGGCTGAAGCCCATGAAAACATTGTTGAATACTTTTGCTTTAATTCCCGCAACAACTTCAATCCAACTGGCTGATAAACCATTGAACTTTTGCCCAGAGTTTATAATTGGTGTATCTTGAAAGTACGGATTGGCATTGTATATACGGTAATTGTTTAACTGCTGATTAAAAGTGCTAAAACCATAACGAAGACCAATTGAAATTATATTCTCCATATCCAGCCAGTTTTCATAGGCATTGTAATCAAAACCTGCTTTCAGGTAACTTCCTTTTGTGGTAAAGTTAACACGATCATCAGCTGTGGTTTTATTTTCGTTTCCAAGCTCGGCAGCTAAAAAGTACCTTTTTGTCAGTCTGTAATCACCCACAAGCTCTAGACCTTTGTAATCTTTGTCATAAAGTGCACGCGTTATTTTATATAAATCTAAACCTACACGAATTCCATAACGATCTACTTTTACGGGTATGGAGTCCTTTACGGCTGCAGTTGGTTGTGGCGCATTTTTTGTTTTCGGCGTATTAGGAATGATTTGTTCTTTAGTTGTTTTTGTGGGCTCAACCGTTGTTATGGTAGCTGGCTTTTTAACTTCTATTTTTTTTGTTGTTTCTTGTGCTTGAACACTAATTAACAGAAACAAAAAACAAATACTAAAAAAAGATGTTGATGTGTGCTTCATTTTCATTGTCTATGTTTCTTGTTACCACCTCTATAAGTCGTATCCATCGTTGATTAGCTGAAATAGGATCAGTATGAACAAATGGTGCTGCTTGATTTAGTATAAAAAGCGATTTATATCCGCATGCTCTTGAAACAAAAAGTTCTTGAGTGGTAAAATTAAAACGGATAAGATCCGCGTCAACTAAAGCAGGATTCGCATTGTTTGAATTTAGTGTAAACCTAAAACTGGTACTAGTACCAACCGTTTTTAGTGGAATTGCAATTCTATTTCCATTAGTAGTTGGGCTGCCATTAAATAAAACAGCATCCGTCATACCTTCGCCTATAACCTGTAGGCTATTTACATTTTTCTTTACAGATGGGTTTTCAAAATCGTAAAAATCAATTATTAATCTGGGAGTTGTAGGTGTTTTTGGATCGCAGATATCGTCTTTTTCACAACTAGAAAAAGAGAATGCAGATACTAATACAAATAGAAATATTTTTTTCATCTTTCTTTATAATGTCCCCATCTTTAGGGTTTAAGAGGCTTACCTTCTTTCTAAAAGCACAACATTTTCAACGTGATGCGTTTGCGGAAACATATCTACAGGACGTACACGAGTTACTTTGTATTTCTCATCCATTAGAGCCAAATCACGAGCTTGTGTAGCCGAGTTGCAACTTACATAAACCACTTTCGCTGGAGCAATTTTTAGGATTTGTTCTATTACATCTTTGTGCATTCCATCTCTTGGTGGATCTGTTATAATGACATCTGGATGACCGTGTTGTGCTATGAAATCATCATTAAACACTACTTTCATATCTCCAACAAAGAACTCACAATTCGTGATCTCATTTCTAACGGCATTTGCTTTTGCATCTTTAATAGCATCAGGAACACTTTCGACTCCTATTACTTTTTTAGCTTTTTTAGAAACAAACTGAGCTATAGTTCCTGTTCCAGTATATAAATCATATACTACTTCATTACCTGTTAAACCTGCAAAATCTCTTGTGATTTTGTACAATTCGTAAGCTTGATCTGAGTTAGTTTGGTAAAAAGATTTGGCATTAATGCTAAATTTCAACCCTTCCATTTCTTCTAGAATGTAATCTCTTCCTTTGTAAAGCTTGATATCGGTATCGTACAACGTATCGTTTGCTTTATTATTAACTACGTATTGCAAAGATGTAATTTGCGGGAATTTTTCATAAAGATGATCTAAAATCAACTCTCTGTTGGCTTTGTCATTTTCGAAAAATTGAATCAATACCATAATCTCACCAGTTGAGGCGGTACGTAACATTAAGGTACGTAACAAACCTTCATGAGCTCTGGGATTAAAGAAAGTTAATCCGTTTGCATTTGCAAAATCTCTAACTTCATTACGAATGGCGTTTGAAGGATCTTCTTGTAAATGACATTTATTGATGTCTAGAATTTTATCCCACATTTTAGGAATGTGAAAACCAAGTGCATTTCTATTTCCTAAATCTTCGTCGCTTCCAATTTCAGCTTCGGTTAACCAACGGCTATTGGAAAACGAAAATTCCATTTTATTTCTGTAAAAAAACTTTTTTTCTGAACCTAAAATTGATTCAAATTCCGGAAGTTCTATTTTTCCAATGCGTTGCAAGTGGTTTTTGACTTCGTTTTGTTTGAAAACCAATTGTTGATTGTAGTTCATGTTTTGCCATTTGCAGCCTCCACAAACACCAAAGTGATCACAAATAGGATCTACACGATGCTCTGAAAATTCATGAAAATGCACTGCTTTACCTTCATAATACGCCTTGCGTTTCTTGAAAGTTTGCACATCAACCACATCTCCCGGAACTACATTTGGGATAAAAACTACTTTACCATCCGGTGCTTTTGCAACCGAAACGCCTTTTGCACCAGCATCAAGGACTTTTATTTGATGAAAGACAACTTTGTCTGTATTTTTCTTAGCCATAGCGCAAAAATAAGTGATTGAAAGGTTTTATAAATTCAATTTTACAAATATTTTTCAATTTTAGTCAATTAATGCC
>NZ_MTCA01000069.1:0-15090 GCF_002150205.1 Flavobacterium sp. FPG59
TATCTGTAGTCACCTCCAATGGTTTTACTTTCAAAAAAACCTAAATTTATAACACAAAAAATCATAGCGAAAATTAAAAGAGGGTAATGTATTTGCTCTATTTTCTTTTCTCTGTTCTTGATTTTTCTCCTTTCACTTTTCTTTTGGGTTTGTTTATCTCTCACAAAATATTATAATAATGATTTACTTATTTAAATGTATTGAGTCACCAGTTTCTAAAACATTTACTGATACAACAAATCGAAATATTACCTCCGTAAATGTTAACTGTTTTTTTGTAATCATTTATAAAAATTATATACTCACAAATTGAAAAATCGTTAGTCCTGGCTTGCAACTAAAGCAAATCGCATCTCTTAGATTTCTCTTCTGAGCAATAACTGATACACGAAGCAAACTATCTAAAATATAAAATCATTTTTTTAGGCTGAACCTGAATCCTTTTTAGTTTTATTTGGATACCTTTTCTAAATTAACCTTTCTTAAAAACACAATTAAATCATCGACCGAATTTACAACTTTTTGAATTGTACCATTTTCATCAACAAAAAGATGTGTAGGATACTGACGAGCGCCCAAGTACTGCTCCATGTACTTCATATCCAGATTAGGAATAACGGCATAGTTAAAAGGCTTTTTTTTAAGAAAATCAATTAACTCTTTTTTATTATCACTTGCCAAACTTAGGAATATGATATTCTTGTTTTGCTTAAATTTATCTACTAATTGATTTAGTTCGGGAAATTCTTGTACACAAGCTTTACAATGAATAAACCAACATTTTAGAATAATAATTTTACCCTTTGTTGATTTCTTGTTATACCCAACTCCGTTCAAATCAGTAAAGTTAAAATCGGGTAGACTCTTGCCTTCCATTTTATAATTTGAAATCTCAGATGAAACTGATTGCATAATTACGGAAGCAATTTCAGGATATTTAACAGCAGGTATAAATAACTTATACGTTGGAATACCGTCTTTTAAAGCTGTTTTTATAGTTATAAAATTACCAGTAAGTAACTTATCCAAAAATTGAGTCTTATTTAAAACTGTAGAATTTGTATCTAAAGCGATAAAGTCTTGTGCTAAATGAATATTATAATAATGGTAATTATACCATGTCATAAAATCCTTTAAGATATCTTCAGGTTTGGTATTATATAACAAATCCTCATTCTTGGTATCATTATTTTTTAACTCTCGAATAATTTTTTTTGAGGTTTGTTTACGACTATCATTACACGATAATGTGAATATGAGAGTGCCTAAAATTAATATCTTAATACTTCTTTTCATCTTATCATTTTATTTGCGAATTATTTACTCAATAGCGCCAAAAGTTCTACTTCTATCCCAATTTTGCTACTAAACTTAACCTTATTTTCAGATTATAACTTGAGCGATAACGATAGCCGAAGTAAACCATACCAGTTACAAAGCCGATTGACCAAATCCGTTTTTAACTCTTATAACAATGCTTTTTACTTCGCATATTTATAAAATTTAAAGGATTTTTCTTTTAAATCAATTTTCACTATTCCACTTCTTATTCCAACGAATACATTTTTATCATCAACTACGGCAATTGAGTTAGGATATAAACCATTCCAAAATATTTTTTCAAAAACCAGCTCTTTTTTGAAATTCTGGATTGTAAAAAAACTACCATATGTAGCAACTAGAAATTTGTCTTTGTATATAGTAAATGCTTGAGGAGCATCTCCAAAATCCAAAAGCAGTTTAAATGTAAAACCTTTGTTTTTTCTTTCAAGTTCATATAGTGCACCTTCACTAGTACCCATATGAGCATATCCAAGAATGAAATAATTTTTGCCCTTATAATTGAAAATATATTTTACATTTCCTTTATTAATAATTTTTATTGTGTTCTTAGTTTTATCATCTGGTACAAAAATTAATTGACCCCCAAATTCTCCACCATCCATTCCCACAAGTGTTCCATCTTTAATTTTAAGTGAGCATTTATTCTTTTCTTTAGTTTTTTCAATTTCAATTTTTCCGTTGCGAAACTTTACACCAAATTCATTGTGAGAATTATTTAATTTATACCATTCCTCACTCTCAAATTTTGGTGGTATTGTTTCAATAAAATCTTTTGGGATAAATTGATTTTTTTGACAGAACCCTGTACAACAATGAATTAAAAAGATAAAAAAGAATACATAATTTGTTTTTAACTTCATATAATCTCTATTTTTTTGTAGTATTATGGACAACTAATACGTCACTAGCTGCAAATTCAACCAAATCCATCCCAATTTTGAATCGAAAGTTGGATGACATTCGCATTGTATTGATTCTCAAATATATTAATTTTTTCTTACAAATAGTCTAAAAATCCTAAACGTCAATAATTACCACCAAGCCCTGCATGAAGGATGGAAGCGGCATCCTTTTTATACCTTTTAGGCTAGTAGCCTAAAAGGCATAAAAAGATATAGCGAACAGCCTGACGCAGCTGCAACGCTAGTGAAAGCTGGGGCATGCCCAAAAAAAATCCCTCTTGAAATGCAAAAGGGATTTGGTATAAGGTTGTGAAACGATTATTCTATTTCGGATTCATGGTCTTGTTCCTCGTCTTTCTCAATGGCGTCATTGTAATCTGGGTACAAAAACTTGTTGTACGGGAAACGGGTTATGTGTATCTGGCGCACAGACTCGTACACGCGTTCTCTAAATTCTTCGAAATTTTCTTTGTGTGTGGCCGAAATAAACAATGCGTTTTGCTCTCCTACTCTACTCATCCAAGTGGCTTTCCATTCCTCTAGCGTGAAGTGTCTAGGAGTTTTTTCGGTCATCAAATCGTCTTCGTCAATGACTAGCGGTTTGTAAGCGTCAATTTTATTGAACACCATAATCACGGGTTTGTCATGCGCCTTAATGTCTTGCAAGGTTTGATTTACCGACTCGATATGATCTTCAAAATCTGGATGCGAAATATCGACTACGTGCAGCAATAAATCGGCTTCGCGTACCTCGTCAAGTGTACTTTTGAAGGAATCAACCAACTGCGTAGGCAATTTTCTGATGAATCCTACGGTATCCGAAAGCAGGAAAGGCAAGTTTTTGATAACCACTTTACGCACGGTAGTATCTAGCGTTGCAAAAAGTTTGTTCTCTACAAAAACATCACTTTTACCCACGGCATTCATCAAAGTAGATTTCCCAACATTGGTATACCCAACTAGCGCCACACGAACCATAGCGCCACGGTTGCTGCGTTGTATGCCCATTTGTTTGTCAATGGTTTTGATTTTGTCTTTGAGTAACGAGATGCGATCACGTACGATACGACGGTCGGTTTCAATCTCGGTTTCACCAGGTCCACGCATTCCAATTCCCCCTTTTTGTCGCTCTAAGTGCGTCCATAATCCGGACAAACGTGGCAACATATAAATACATTGTGCCAGTTCAACTTGGGTACGAGCATAAGAGGTTTCGGCACGTTGTGCAAAAATGTCTAGAATAAGGTGGGTACGGTCTAGAATTTTACATTCGGTGATAATCTTAGATATATTTTTTTGTTGTGACGGCGATAATTCGTCGTCAAAAACTAGGGTCGAAATACCATTTTCTTTTACAAAAAGGTGAATTTCTTCTATTTTTCCGGTACCAACAAACGTCTTGGGATTAGGGCGCTCCATTTTTTGCGAAAAGCGTTTGATTACCTCTCCACCAGCGGTGTAGGTTAAAAACTCTAATTCGTCTAGGTATTCGTTTAACTTTTCTTCACTTTGATTTTGAGTTACGATACCTACTAAAGCGGTTTTTTCGAAATTGATTACTTCTGTTTCTAACATGTTATTGAATAAGCTACAAATTTACGGATTTGTCAGCGACTTATGAAGCTATCTGATTATAAAAAAAGAACGTTTGAACAGAATGTAACTTCGGTCAAGCCAAAGGAAATTTTTAGTTCGTATTTAAATCTCAAAAAAATCAAAAACGAGGTCAAGTACATTAAATGCAATTTGTTTTAAAAATAAAAAATAAAGGACTTACTTTTGTAATTAAGGGGTTTTCATCAGGCTTATCATTGTTGAATGGCTTTTGCCAAATGAAAATCGAAACATTAATTTTTAAAATTTTATTTAAAAAATGAAGCAATTCTTTTTTACAACCGTAGTTTGTTTCCTGTTTTTGGGCACGATACAAGCGCAGCAATTGCAATCTCCGAACGGAAAATTAGTTATGGAGTTTGCCCTACAAGCAAATGGAACACCAACCTATAGCTTGACCTATAAAAACAAAGCGGTAATTAAAACTAGTAAATTGGGTCTTGAGTTGAAAAATGACAAGAAATCATTACTGAATGATTTCACGGTTGTTGATCAAAAAACAAGTACTGTTAACGAAAATTGGCAGCCTGTTTGGGGCGAAGTTGCCACCATAACAAATAATTACAACGAACTAGCTGTTACTTTAGAGCAAAAAGAAACGGAACGTAAAATGATTATTCGTTTTCGTTTGTTCAATGACGGATTGGGTTTTCGCTATGAATTTCCTTCGCAAAAAAACTTGACTTACTTTGTAATCAAAGAAGAAAGAAGCCAATTTGCAATGATAGGTGATCATACTGCATTTTGGATTCCGGGCGATTATGACACACAAGAATACGATTATACTACCTCTAAACTATCCGAAATTAGAGGGTTGACAGAGAAAGCAACTACTGCAAATGTATCTCAAAAATCATTTTCGAATACAGGAGTACAAACGTCATTAATGCTAAAAACGGCTGACGGATTGTACATCAATCTTCATGAGGCGGCATTGATTAATTATTCTTGTATGCACTTGAATCTGGATGATAAAAACATGATTTTTGAATCGTGGTTAACTCCTGATGCTAAAGGTGATAAAGGCTACATGCAAGCACCTCAACATTCGCCATGGCGTACCATCATCGTGAGTGATGATGCTAGAGATATTCTAGCTTCAAAAATGACATTGAACCTCAACGAACCCAACAAGATCAAAGAGACTTCATGGATTAAGCCTGTGAAATATGTGGGTGTTTGGTGGGAAATGATTACTGGAAAAAGTTCTTGGGCTTACACCGATGAGTTGCCAACCGTACAACTTGGTGTTACTGATTTCTCAAAAGTAAAACCAAACGGCAAGCACGGTGCGAACAATGCGAACGTAAAAAAATATATTGATTTTGCTGCTAAACATGGTTTTGATGGAGTTTTAGTTGAAGGATGGAACGAAGGATGGGAAGACTGGTTTGGTCATTTAAAAGATTATGTTTTTGATTTTGTGACGCCTTATCCTGATTTTGATGTAAAAGGTTTGCAAGCTTATGCTAAAGAAAAAGGCGTGAAAATGATCATGCACCACGAAACTTCAGGATCAGTGCGCAATTACGAACGCCACCTAGACAAAGCGTACCAATTCATGAAAGATAACGGATACGATGCTGTAAAAAGTGGTTATGTTGGTGATATCATCGAAAACGGTGGGAATCATTACAACCAATTCATGATCAACCACTACCAATACGCTATCGAAAAAGCAGCCGATTATAAAATTATGGTGAATGCTCATGAAGCGGTTCGACCAACAGGAATTGCGAGAACGTATCCTAACTTAATTGGTAACGAAGCGGCAAGAGGAACGGAGTACCAATCTTTTGGAGGATCAAAACCAAACCACGTAACGGTTTTGCCTTTTACACGCTTAATAGGAGGACCAATGGATTATACCCCAGGAATTTTTGAAATGGACTTGAATAAGTTGAATAAAGACAATAATTCTCATGTCAATAGTACACTTGCCAATCAGTTAGCTTTGTATGTGACTATGTACAGCCCGTTGCAAATGGCTGCTGATACACCAGAAAATTACGACCGTTTTCCAGATGCGTTTCAGTTTATTAAAGATGTGGCTATTGACTGGTCTGATAGTAAATACCTTGAAGCCGAACCTGGTCAATACGTAACCGTTGCGCGTAAAGCCAAAGGAACCAACAACTGGTTTGTAGGTAACGTAAATGGTGAAACGCCGAGAACAGCAACACTAAAATTTGATTTTTTAGATAAAGGAAAAACCTATGAAGCTACCGTTTATGCTGATGCTAAAGACGCACATTATAAAACCAATCCGCAAGCCTATACTATTAAAAAAGTTAAAGTTACTAACGCTTCTAAACTAGATGTACTTGCTGCTCCGGGTGGTGGATATGCCATAAGTATTATAGAGATTAAAAAGTAATTAAGTAATTATTAAATATGAAAAGGCTGTCTTTCGGGACAGCCTTTTGTGTATAGATTTGTTTGTAATGATGCCTTACTCATAACTATAGCTAATTTCAGTTTTTACAATTCCGTTTGATTCTATAAGAGAACACGATACTGGGAAATTTGAGGTGTTGTACTTGTACTTCCTTGTTTTTCCTACGGCATCTACTGCAGTGGAACTATAATTCAAAACATTGTTATTGCCAATAGATTCAAACTCAAATTCTTCTTCATGAAATGAAATAATAGGTACAATAACTTTATAATGCGTTCCAAAAATATTTTGAACTAGCAAGGCGTTTACTGAATTTTTATCATCAAAGGTGAAGTTTTTTATTTGTTTGTCACCCAATAAATCTTTGTGGCGTATGGGGTTTTCTTTAAAATAAAGGTACTCTACTTTCTTAACAATTTGTTGGTTTCTGTCTCTTGTGGAACGTCTTATTAAAATTCCGTTTTCAACTACATATTCTATATCGTCAACCACGGCTTGTTGCGAATTACTTTTTTTAGTAATTACCTTTACACGGGAGCCTTCATAAGCAATACTGACCGTTTTAGTCACTAATTCGCCATTTTCCTCGTACTTTTTGATAAACTTAATCAGCTGATCGTTGTTATTGTACGTATAATTTATAACCTCTTTCCAGTTGCTGCCTACACGCTCTTTTACAGTCATGTCTAAGAGTTCTTTTGGATTATAAAAAAAACTTTGAATCACATCAGATGTCTTGATGTTCAGTAACTTTCCATCTTTAAAAGTGTAGTTTTTATGAATGATTTCACCGTCTTTTAAATTTTTGAAATTTGTCTTTACAGAGTGTATCGCTTTTAATTTAGTCTCAGTAGTACTGTTTTGACTGAGCACTAGGCATGGCATAGCCATCATAAACAGGGCAATAAGGTAGGTCTTCATTTGTTTTTGTTTCAATTTGGGACCCCTAAAATACAAAAACCGATGATTCTTTTGTGTTTTGATTTATATTAACCCCAATATTTTGAAGAATTAAGAAACAAAAATGTAAAATGTAAAATGTAAAATGTAAAAAAAGAGAAACCTACTTCGGTAGGTTTCTCTTTTTCAGGACTAGACAACTAGACAATGGAAAGAAATTCTTAATTTATTGAGATCAACTTCACATCAAAAATCAGTACCGATCCTCCTGGAATAGGACCGTTTGAACTGCTTCCATAGCCCAAATGTGCAGGAATTAATAATATCCCGCTTCCACCTTTTTTGAAAAAAGGAATTCCTTCTGTCCAGCCTCTTATTACTTGGTTTAGACCAAAAGAAAGTCCCTCAGGTTTGCTTTCGTCAAACACAGATCCATTGGTAAAATATCCTTTGTAGGCTACCGTAACGTTTGAGGTTGCTTTTGGCTGATCACCAGTTCCAGGCTCATTAATCACATAGTACAATCCGGTACCTGTTTTTACAGCATTCAATTTATTTTTAGCAATATAATCTACTATTTCTTTTTCGTTTTGAGCAGTGTAGTCAATAGGTTTTGCTATTTCATTGTCTCCTAAACAAGATACAAATAAAATAGAAATGAGGGCAAATACTATAGATTTCATAGGTTTAAATTTGATTTTTGTTGCAAATATAGCAATTCAAGAATGAAATTTAAAAGAAATCATTTTTCACCAAAAACCTGTACATCATCAACTTGAAATGTTCCGTCAAGTGCTAAATTACGCCCTGACCCTGTATACTTAAAAGCAATATTAATTTTTCCTTTGTACGCTGATAAATCAATGGCGCCGCTGCCTATAAATTGGTTCCACGGCGTAGCTTGTTTGGGCAAGTTTGCAGTTAGTCGGGTCCAAGTGGCGGTGGCAACATTCAACCCATCAAAATCAGTAGAGACATAAACCTCTAATGAATTTAGTGGTGAGTCAATATCCAATCGATGTTGTGCTGCTCTAAAAGTCAATACCTCTTTTGTATGTTGATCCATATCAATTTTAGGCGTGACTAGCCATGCAATATTAGAGTTGACCCTAGTTCCTGATATACTAAACTCAGCAAAGCCGTTGCCTGCATATAGCGCACCTTTCCAGAATAAAGAACCAGCTTGTACAAAATTACCCCAGCCTGGCAAACTTAAAGTGGAATTGTCTGGCACTTGATCAAAATTTTGAGAGAAAAAAGGAGTTGCTCTAGGAGCTGTCAATACAATATCTTTCTCGGAACGAGGCAACAACTGAAAATCATTTCCATATTTAGTGAGTATGCCTCGAACTTTACCGCTTTTATCCGGAATTATTTTTGACGAAAAATTAGCAAAACTACTCGTTCTTACATATACTTGATTTCCCATTTTATCATTCAAACCCCAGTTTGTAGCACCTCCTACATTATTTGATTCTTCAAAATAGCTGCGCCCGATGGCATTTTCGGCAAACTGCACCTCTGTAAATTCTATCAAAGTGTTTAAGTTTTCATCTTTAAGTAAAGCCTCCATCATTCCTGTGCGTACAAGTGCTTCTTCCTTTACCGTCTCACAAGAAGCATGTAAAACTTTCTTATAATCATTTTGAGACAATCTTCCCACACCGCCCTGATTGTACGAATTCACAAATATGTTCCCTATACGTACCCCGCCAAAATCTATATCTGTGTACAAATCCTTGAGCTTTATATACACTTTATTCCCTACTCTATACTCTATATACAAATTTGTAGCATCAACAGGAACGCTAAAACCTAGTGCTGGAGTTGTGGCTGTTGCCAAGGTTTGAAAAGATATTGATTTAAAAAAATTCCCAGATTCGTCACTAGAGACTACATAAGCCTCGATAATATCATCATACTTGTACTGCGTTACAATAGCATTTGCAGTATTATGAATATCCTTCACTGATTTGTTAGTGACTAAAGTAGGCTGGTTGCAGTTAAGTTTAGGTGCAGGCAATTCATCTGGCACGCAACCACTGTATAAAACCAGCAATAGAACTATAAAAAGATAGCGTTGACATTTCATGTGATTTGAATTAAAAATTGATATAAAGATTTACAAAATAAGTTCGGCCATAGCCATAAAAATATTTGGGTCCAAAAGAGGGTGTACCGCTACTAACATCCTGATTGATTTCTCTAAAATTAGCATTACGGGCTTGCTCAAATCCTCCTGTTTTATAGGTTGTATTGAGCACGTTATTGATACTTGCAAAAACACCTACATTTTTACCATAAATGATCCATGATTTCCCTCCTATAATATTGAGTAAGGTTACGGGATCAAACTTTTCTTGTCTTAATAATTGTGCTGCGCGTTCCTCTGTAGCTTCGGGAAAATTAAACCCATTAGCTGGATTTTTATAAAAAATTTCGGTTCTTAAAATAGGAGCTACATCAATGTAAGTGTTTGTTAAATAATTTACATTGGCACTGATCCACCAGTATTTTGGGTCTCTGTACTCTAGTCCCAGCGAGTACGCCTGCTGAGGCATTCCTGCTTGTTTGTAATTTTTAAGAGATGCTTTTCCAAAATCAAAAACAGGAGCATTATTTTCTGGGGTTGCTGCAGCATCATTTGTGAGTGTAACTTTTGGATTATTATCAAAGGTATACTGACCCACTGCAGCAGCAAATGTGGTTTTTATGGTTTGAGTCAATTGGTACTCTAAACTCAACTCGGCACCTATATTTTTCTTATTTAATTTGGTGAGCGTTTGACTTACAAAGGCATCTGTGTTTAAAAAACCTGCACCGTCATCAAAAATTCCTTCGGCATAAAAAAACGAAATTTGAGTAGCATTTCTTAACTTCGAGAAGTAAGCTGTTGCTCTAGCTTTCCATTTTGGGGAACGGTACACATAACTAGCATCAACGCTACTATTGGTTTCGCTCTCTATATCATTTACAATAGCGTTATTGAGTCTAGCATTGGCAAACGTATTTCTTAAAGTAGGCGCCTTTGTAGCGTGAGCTGCATTTAACACCAAAACTTGTTTACCCGAAATTTTGAAACTTAAACCCCCTTTAAAGCCAAAGTTTTCAAAGGATACGTTATCACTTTTACCAAAAGAATTGGTCTCGTAAATACCGTTTTTATACAAGCCTTCGCGTTGATAACTTGTAGACGAAAACTGCTGCGCCAAATAAAAATCTATTTTACTATATGAGAATTTAAACTGTGTAAAAGCATCTAAAACAGTGGCGAAAAAATTAAAATTATATCCGTATTTGTCTCCCACTCCTACTTGTCTGTTGGGATTGTTTAAATCAGATTGTGATTGATTGCCTTCATAAAAAGCATCGATATCATTAAAATAAGAACCTCCCAAAAGATCAACTAAAACCTGGGAATTATTAGATTTCATTTTCTTGAAAGAAGCTCCGACGTTCATGAAAATATTTTCAGATAATGCCGCGCTAACATTTGTTGTTACTGACCCTGTTTCGGCCTGCACTTGATCTTCATATAAAACATACTTACTCCTAGTGGATTCATAACCTGTAATGTTTCCGTTTCCATCTAGAACAGGTGTTTGATTGGCTAGGTATAAAGATCTCCAGTCAAGTTGCGGATTAGCTAAAAAAGCAGCTTTGCTCTTTTCGGAATTATCAAAATCAGGAGTAAATGCACCTGAGAACTCCCCTTCGTCTGGTGCGTGTAGTGAGGTATAAAAACTAGGTAACTTTCTATAATAGGTTGGATCTGGACTATTGGAATTTTGAAAATCAATGGTGCTGTTTGCGGTAGTACCTATTTGATAAAAAACACTGGTATTCCAATTTGTTTTATCATTGACTTTAAAATAATGATTGAGCATAAAAATAGGTTCCTCAATGGTTTTTACACGAGCATTTCGTTTTTTACCCTCTTGAAAACCCCAGTATGAATTGTATGTAGGATTAGTTAATTGCGTTACTTCATCAGTGTTTGGCGAATTTTTAGCTCTAGAATTTGGTGTGTAAAAAGCAGTAAGGTTAAGAGCATGCTGACTTCCTAACTTTTTTTCGAGACTTACAAAAAACGAATTCGAATCATAATTTGTTCCTTCAAAATAGCCTTCTTGAGCCCAGCGTTTCCCAGCAGAAACCACATAGGTCCAACCCTTTTTACTCATACCAGACGCATGCGTAGCCATAGTACGCCAATTGTAGTTTGTATTGGTTCCAGAAAATGTAATTCTAGTTCCTGGTCTATAAATAGAGGCTCTCGTATTTATTTCTTGTGTTCCAAGGATGCCTCCAAAGGTATAATCAGAAGGAGCTGTTCCTAAGGTAAACTCTTGATTGCGAAGTGCATCATTTAATCCGCCCCATTCACCCCATTGTGGTCTACCATCATAAACCTTATTCATGGTAACCCCATTGATCATCATCGTGGAGTGTTCACTATCTAAACCACGTACTCTAAATCGAGCTTGTCCCCAGTTAAAAGCGGCAGCTTGTAGAAAAGCGTCCCGAGATGATTGCAGTAATCCTGAGGTACTTTCTGAGGAACTGTTATCATCATTAAAATCACTATCCATTAATGTGATAATGCTACTTTGCAAGTCTAAAGATTGATCGTCTTGAAGGCTAATATTTCCCAAGTCTACCATTTTTCCGGCTGTTATCTCCAGCGGATATAAGCCATCTTTATAACCTTGACTGCGAACCAAAACCAAAATAGTCCCACGTGGAACGCCCTCAAAAACAAACTTGCCTTCCTTGTCTGTGACTTGCATCAAGGATGTGTTTTGAACACTAACTACAACAAATGGAATGGGATTTTGAGTTTTTGAATCGATTATTTTACCAAAAAAACCAGTGCTTTCTTGTGCTTGAATGCCACTCCAAAAAAAGATAAAAAACAATAGGTAGTACAGTTTACTCATAAATTCAACATCAAATAATTTAAGGTCAAAAAAACAGTAATAATAATTCAGCCATTGCACGAGCAACAGCTGAATTAAAATCATTACTAGTTATTATCCTTCTGTAGGACAACAACAAAAAAATTAAATGTGAATTTTGGAAACGTGGTATAAACTTTGAAAAACGCTACAGTTTGTGTGGTATTAGCAACTGGGCGACGTACTTATCATATTGATTGAAAGAATTATAATATTAAAAGTACTAAAAAAATATTAACATATTCATTTTTATCAAAAAAAATAATATTTTTTCTGATGAAAATAAATTCTTCTGAATAGCCCTGATGGGAGTAAGTATCCTTTCCTGTCCTTTTTTTAGGACAGGAAAGATACTGCGTACAGCAGGAATACTACTGCTTAAGAAAAAAAATTAGACTGCTCCTAAAACCTTATTTGATTGCTTTTATTCTTGAAACCATTACGGCAATCAAAAGTCCAAAAACACCTATAAATGCAAATGAAAAACGTAAACTAGACAACTCGGCTATGTATCCTATTATAGGTGGTCCCATTAAAAAACCAAGGAAACTTACGCTAGAAACGGTTGTTAAGGCTACACTTGGCGCAACATTAGGAGTTTTCCCGGCCACACTATAAACAGTAGGAATAATGGTGGATACGCCAAGACCTACAAACATAAATGCGATTGTTGCTGGTATCACATATGGAAAAAATACAGCTGTAAAAAGCCCCGATGAAATGAGAATTCCGCTTACTTGTAATACTACCTTGCGTCCGAATTTTAAAATAATGGCATCTCCTATAAAGCGTCCGCTAGCCATCATGATCATAAATGAAGTATAACCTAAGATAACAAGCGGTCCTGGAGCTTTAATTACATCTTTGAAATAAACTCCACTCCAGTCAAACATCACACCTTCACTGGCCATGCAGCAAAACCCAATGACACCGAGCCATAGCAAGGAACTATCTGGTTTTGAAAATAATTTTTTCTGTTCTGTTTGTATCTTTTCTTTGGCTTTTATCAAATATTTAAAGTTAAATAACATCATTAAAAGTACTAGCGCAGCTACAATTATAAAATGAATATAGGGCGTGAGTTGCAAGGACAACATGGCTAGACCTACTAATGCTCCTGTAAAACCTGCAAAACTCCACATACCATGAAAGGAAGCCATGATGGTTCTCTTGAACAATCCTTCAGTATAAACGCCTTGTGTGTTGACCGCAATATTAGACAGGTTTCCAAAAATTCCAAAAACAAATAATCCTAATGACAATTGCCATGCGGCTGTAGCCAAACCTAAATTTGTCATGCTCACTACATACATGGATAATGCAACTATTAAAACTTTATGACTCCCAAAACGAGTGACTAGTTTACCAGAGAAAGGCATAACAATAAGTTGCCCTAGTGGCAAAGCAAACAAAATGGTTCCTAATCCTCCTTCGCTGAGATGCAAACTCGTTTTAATATCTGGAATTCTACTGGCCCAGGTAGCAAAGCACAACCCCATCCCGAAGTAAAATACAGATACTGCCCAGCGTATGCGATTTAAATAAGAAACTTTTGCTTGTGTGTAACTCTTTTTTAGCTTGGCTTTAGTTCTTGTTTTTCCAAGAAATTGTAAGTCTATCAAAATGATTGTTTTTAATTTTAAGGCCAAAATTACAAAAAGCAATGATTGGCTGTGTTGAAACAACCTATTTGAAAAAAATTACAACGTTATTGTTTATAAATTCAAGTACATCAACATCGCTTATTGAAAATATAACGAACGTTTTAATTGATGAAATGAAAGTTAAAAAAGATTTACTACAAATCAATTACTCTTTTCTGAGCGTTGCTTTGTAGTGCCGCTTCAATAATTTGCATGACGTGTACGCCCTCTTGTGCGGTGACTGGTTCTGGACTATTATTTACAATTGAATGGTAAACACCGTCAAAAAAATCATAGTAATTACCCTGAAGCGTAGGTACAATTTCCCGAATAATTTCTCCATTAATTTCGGTATGCAACAAACCTTGTTTTTCAATTGGCTCCGTTCCCCAAGTTTCTAAATTTGGTTGGTATCCTAATTTCAGTTCGTCTTCCTGTACATCACCGCGCGGTTTTAAAAAAGACCCTTTTTCGCCATGAATAACATAGGCAGGATTGGCTTCCCGAACAAAAAAACCAGCTTTTAGACGCACTCTAAAATTAGCATAATACAGCAACAAATCAATATAATCATCTACCAAGGAATGTTCTCTCGTAATGCGGATATCAGCACAAACCGAATTTGGCAAACCAAACAAACACAATGCTTGATCAATAATGTGAGGCCCTAAATCCTTGAGAATTCCTGATCCATCAGAAACTGTTTCTTTGTGTAACTTTGGACTCAAAAGCGGATTGTACCGATCAAAATGAATCTCAGCCTCCATGATTTTACCCAATACTTTATCTGAAATAATTTGTTGAACGGTTTTAAAATCACTGTCCCAACGCCTATTTTGAAAAACAGACAATTTAACATTTTTATCTTTGGCAATAGCCGCAAGCTCCTTTGCTTGAGCAACTGTTGTCGTAAAAGCTTTCTCTACTATAGCATGTTTTCCTGCCTCTAGTACTTGTTTTGCATATTCATAATGTGTGGCCACAGGCGTATTCACAACAACTAAATCTATATCATCTTGTAAAACCTCCGCTAGTGAAGCATAGCTTTTTAAAGCTGGGAAATCTTGGTGTAGTAATTTTTTACTGCGTTCCCAAGAACCAATAAGCTCAAATCCTGGATGAAAATTTAAAAAAGGAGCATGAAATACTTTGCCTGACATTCCATAAGACAATAGAGCTGTTTTTATTTTTTGCATAATGATAGGTTTCAAATTTGTGAAATGTTCATTTTAAACATATAAGCCATATAAGTTTTTTAATTATTAGGCAAACCCTTAACTTTTCTTAAATCCTTAATGGTTTAAAAAATATTGAAACACATAAGTCATATA
>NZ_MTCA01000269.1:0-3580 GCF_002150205.1 Flavobacterium sp. FPG59
ACACTATGAGTTACTACAAAATTGACAATCTAGAACAATACTTCAAGCATTATAATAAATCAGTACGTGAACCTAGAAAATTTTGGGGAAAAATAGCCGAAGAAAATTTTACATGGTACCAGCAATGGGATAAGGTTGTTGAGTTTAATATGGCCGAAGCCGATATAAAATGGTTCACCGAAGCTAAGGTTAATATTGTTAAAAATTGTATCGATAGGCACTTGGCCAAAAGAGGCGAAAAAACCGCTATAATTTTTGAACCAAATAATCCAGATGAAGAAGCTCTGCATATAACCTATAATGAGTTACACCAAAGAGTGTGTAAAATGGCTAATGTTTTGCGTGAACAAGGCATCAAAAAAGGAGATCGCGTTTGTATTTATCTACCAATGATTCCTGAGTTAGCTGTTTCAGTTCTTGCTTGTGCTCGTATTGGTGCAATTCACTCCGTAGTTTTTGCTGGATTTTCAGCATCGGCAGTAGCCAGTCGTATTAATGATAGTTCTTGCAAAATGGTGATAACGGCTGACGGTGGTTTTAGAGGAAACAAAACAATAGACTTGAAAAGTATTATTGATGAAGCAATAGAGAAGTGCACATCTGTCGAAAAAGTTTTAGTTGCCAAAAGAATTCATTCTAATGTTACTATGGTTGAAGATCGTGATCAATGGCTTCAACCATTATTAGATCAAGCCTCAGACAATAATGTTGCCGAAATAATGGATGCCGAAGATCCTTTATTCATTTTATACACATCTGGTTCTACTGGAAAACCAAAAGGAATGGTACATACCACAGCGGGTTACATGGTGTATACGGCTTATACTTTCAAAAATGTTTTTAACTACGAAGAAAGTGATGTGTTCTGGTGCACGGCTGATATCGGTTGGATCACGGGTCATTCCTATATACTTTACGGACCATTATTGAACGGTGCAACGACCGTTATTTTTGAAGGAGTTCCTTCTTATCCTGACTTTAGTCGTTTTTGGGAGGTAATCGAAAAACATAAAATCACTCAATTTTATACCGCGCCAACTGCCATTCGTTCTTTGGCGAAAGAAAATATAGAATTTGTACAAAAATATCCTTTAAAATCTTTAAAAGTAATTGGTTCTGTTGGAGAACCTATCAATGAAGAAGCTTGGCACTGGTACAATGACCATGTTGGGGACAAAAGATGTCCAGTTGTAGACACTTGGTGGCAAACAGAAACTGGAGGAATTATGATTGCTCCAATAGCTTTTGTTACTCCCACAAAACCAACCTATGCAACCTTGCCACTTCCGGGAGTGCAAGCTGTTTTGATGGATGATAAGCGCAATGAAATCGAAGGAAATCAAGTGGTAGGTAGTTTGTGTATCAAATTTCCTTGGCCAGGAATTGCCAGAACTATATGGGGTGACCATCAGCGTTATAAAGATACTTATTTTTCAGCTTTTCCAGGTAAATTTTTTACAGGTGATGGCGCTTTACGAGATGAAGTTGGGTACTATCGAATTACAGGTCGCGTAGATGATGTCGTGATTGTTTCTGGTCATAATTTAGGAACAGCACCTATTGAAGATGCTATCAATGAACACCCAGCTGTTGCCGAATCAGCTATTGTAGGTTTTCCTCATGATATCAAAGGAAATGCTTTGTACGGTTTTGTTATTTTAAAAGAAACAGGTGAAACCCGTAATAAGGAGAACTTAACTAAAGAAATCAACCAACATATTTCGGATCATATTGGACCTATTGCTAAGTTGGATAAAATTCAGTTTGTTTCTGGTTTACCAAAAACGCGCTCTGGAAAGATTATGAGGCGAATTTTAAGAAAAATTGCGGAAGGAGATTATTCTAACTTTGGAGACATTACAACCTTATTAAATCCTGAAATTGTTGAGGAAATTAAAGAAGGAAAAGTTTAATTACAAGAAGAGCCGTTTTATTTCAAAACGGCTTTTTTTTGTTGCTCTATTTTTTTAGAACATAATTATGTAAGTTTTTTTAAGTTTTATATAGCAAATGGTAATAAACTTATCCATAAATTTACTTCCAGATGAAAGACAAAGAAGTGATTATTATTGGTGGTGGTTTAGCAGGTTTGACTGCTGCAATTCACTTGTCTAAAATTGGACTTCAAGTAACGGTAATTGAAAAAAATAGTTTCCCAAAACATAAAGTATGTGGAGAATATATTTCTAATGAAGTTTTACCTTATTTCAACTGGCTTGGTCTTGACCTATCTCATTTAAATCCTACACATATTACTATTCTTGAATTTTCAACATCAAGTGGAAAAACTATTAAAAGCAATCTACCACTTGGAGGTTTTGGCATTAGTCGTTTTGAATTGGATTATTACTTGTATCAAAAAGCAATCAAAAATGGTTGTACCTTTTTACAAGATACTGTAGAGGAAATTAACTATTCAAACAATGAATTTAATGTTAGATCAGCAAATAATAGTATTTTAAAATCTGAAATTGTTATTGGTGCTTTTGGCAAACGTTCTAATATTGACCAAAAAATGAATCGGGATTTCATAACTAAAAAGTCTCATTGGTTGGCAGTTAAGGCGCATTATAAGGGTGATTTCCCTAATGATTTAGTAGGGCTTCATAATTTCAAAGGTGGATATTGTGGCGTTTCCAAAGTAGAAAACGATAGTATTAATATTTGCTATCTAGCAGATTATGAAACATTTAAACAATATAAAAATATTGAAGAGTTTCAAAGTAATGTTCTAGAGCAAAACCCTCATTTGAACGAAATTTTCAATAAAACAAAAATGCTTTATGAAAAACCTTTAACAATAAGCCAAGTATCGTTTGAAAAAAAACAAGCTGTTGAGAATCATATTTTAATGATTGGAGATACTGCAGGACTTATTCATCCTTTATGCGGCAACGGAATGGCAATGGCAATTCATAGTGCTAAAATTGTTTCAGAATTAGTTGACAAATACTATACCAGTGAAATTAAATCTCGAGAAAAATTAGAAGAAGAATACATACAGGAATGGAATTTCAACTTTAAAGATCGACTAAAAATGGGTCGGTTTTTATCAAATATTTTGCAAAACCAAAAACTTTCAGGGGTATTAATGCGTTTATTAAGTATATTTCCTTTTTTATTACCTAAAATAATTAAAAAAACACACGGAAAACCAATCCTTTTACAATCTTAAATGGCATTAAATACTAAGTATAGAACTGATAAACCAGAAATAATGGACGATTTTGCCTTAGAAGGCGAGATTTTACGTGATGCTTTAGACAAAATAGCAAAAATTAATCAACTATTAGGTGGAAATAAGTTAACGTTAAAAGGAGTACAAGAACTTCTTAAACAATCTAAAAAAGAAGAAGTTAAAATTGTGGATGTAGGTTGTGGCAATGGCGATATGCTGAGAACTTTAGCTGATTTTGGACTTAATAATAAACTAAATTTTAAGTTGATAGGTATTGATGCTAACAATTTTACAATTTCTCATGCAATACAATTATCAGAAAAATATACGAATATCAGTTATCGGTGTGAAGATATTTTTAAGGATTCTTTTAAGGAATTAAAATACGATATTGTCTTGTGC
>NZ_MTCA01000335.1:0-1949 GCF_002150205.1 Flavobacterium sp. FPG59
TATCTTAGTAATTTTATAAACGTATCCATTATTCTTAGAGCTCTACTATAATTATCTGGGACTACATAAATGGAAACAGTATCAATTTTTTCATCCCTATAATAATGATCATTCTTTCTTTTATCGTGAAATGTTTTAGTATTTTGAATTAAAATGTCTGGATTACTTAATTTTTCAGGAACAATTAAAGGGGATTTAGCATCACTTAAGATTTCTTTCGTTCTTATAGTAAGTGGAGATTGGTCTATGTTAACGAGATTCCCATCTTCTCGTATAGTTAATATGATTTTATCTTCTCCATCAAAAAGTGGATTAAATTTTGGCTTTTCAATTTCTTTATTGAACTTCAATTTCATCCAATAGCCATTATCAGGCATAGGGATTTCAAATTGTTTACAGAGTTTTTTTAAACCTTCATTTGAAAAAGCATATTGCAATGTGAGCTTACTAAGTGATGTTGACCACACCAAATCATATAATTCTTTCCTTGTAAATTCCTTTGTTTCCATAAACTTCCTTTTATAATAATTTCTATTAAATTTATAGAAAGTCTTTTAGATATTGAGCAGATAATCTTGAAAAATTTAACGAGTTTATCGACGATTTTTATAGTATTGTTTGTACTTGTGATTACTTTTGAGATAATGTACGGGGAAGTAATCCTAGCACATCTGAACAAACTGAGTAAATACGTACGAACTGCTAACAGTCATGCGTCACCTTATCTATAAACAAAGAGAAAATGCTGGACTCGATATTTTTTTTCAAAGTAATATTCGATAAAATGCTTAATTTTGTAAAAAAAAATCAAACGTATAACCTTTGAAAAAAAGTCAAAATCGGTATTAGGAGTTCGATTGTTGTCCCTGACAGCCCACAAAACTTCTCAAGAAATTGAGAAGTTTTTTTTTGCACAAAAATCAAGAGCTTTTTATAAAAAAATTGGATCAATCCCAAAACCTGTGGGGAATGAAAAATTAAGGATAAATAGTTGTTAGCCTAAAGAGTAAAAATGCAGCATTTTTAACGCCTCTAAATTGAGCTCTAAACGCTTTTATTTTGGCATTGAACGACTCTGCAGATGCGTTTGTGCTTCTGTTATCAAAATAGTTCAGTATGGTTTGGTAATAATTAATTATAGATCTTGAGATTGTATTGAAAGACTTAAATCCAGATTGACTTACTTTTTCATGCCATTTAGCTAATCTTGATAGTCCAATGATTTTATCAGTTGATTTCTCAAATATATTTCTCAATTCTTGGGCTATATTATATGCTTTTTTTGATATCGGGATATAATTCAAATAATAGCGTGGCACGTTCTATTTGGTTTTCGGACCATTTAGATTTATTTTTGTAGAGTAAATAGCAGCTGCGAGCTAGTAGTAGCTTAAGTGTGTCGCCATTAGATAAAACTTTAGGTTCAAACTTTTTGGTGCCTTTTTTAGCTTTTTCTATAGCTTCGTTTTCTTGATCGATTGCTTGCCAACGGTATTTGATTCTGATTTCTTGTAAAGCATCCAATGCTAGTTTTTGAACATGGAAGCGGTCTGTAACTTGCGTAGCATTTGGGAAACATTTCTTAGCAACGAGTCCCATATTTGCTGCCATATCTAGGGTAATTTCTGTGACTTGGCTACGTGCCTTGATAGGGATTTTTTCAAGAATAGCAATTATAGTATCGGCTTTAGTTCCTGCAATCATAGCTACGATAGTTCCTTTTCTCCCTTTACCTGCTTTGTTGGTTAAGATAGTATAGAGTTCCCCATTGGAGAATGAAGTTTCGTCAATAGATAAATGTTTACCTAAGTTTTGTGAAAAAAGGTTTAATAGTCAAAAATAGTTGGTAAAAATGCTGTAAAGCATTATAAAATATGATGTTTCCAAAAGTTTATTGAAATTCGTTTCAATAAACTTTTTTTATTTATGAAAAACTCAAAAAAAAGCGT
>NZ_MTCA01000370.1:0-1408 GCF_002150205.1 Flavobacterium sp. FPG59
GTTCATTTACAACAAAGAAACCAACACCTACACCTGCCCGCAAGGACAAACCTTGAGTACCACCGGAAGCTGGCACAAGAAAACCGGTCGCACCCAAGAAAGCGGTTATAGGTTCCAAAAATACCGAACTTCAGCTTGCAAAACCTGTCCAGTAAAAGCGCTATGCACCAGCAGAAAAGGAGGTAGGGAAATAGATCGAAGCCAATATGCCGAAGCAGTAGAAGAAAATCATAAGCGTTATAAAGAAAATGGACAATTATATCGCAAACGCCAAGAAATTAACGAGCACATTTTTGGAACTATCAAACGAAAGTGGGGCTACAATTATACAGATTTAGTTGGACTCGAAAAAGTAAACGGCGAACACAGTTTGATTATGCTGGTGTATAACATCAAACGCAGCATCAACATACTTGGTGTTCCCGATCTTGTTGCCAGACTCAAGACTTGGAACAGTCCTTACAAGAGAAAGGATTTGTTTTTGCTAAAAACGACCTATTTAAAGTTAAAATTAGACTTCTTTTTCAGTCAAACTAAATTATCAGCCTAAAAAACAACTTGCCTTAAAAGGTTTTATTTGAGGTGTGGATCAGGGAAGTTGGGTTGGTTTTGAAGAAAAAAGTGGTTTTTTCACAGCCTGACGTCCCGCGGCTCTCACGATGTTTGGGACTAAATTAAGATTTAATTTTCGGTTAATCACTAATTTTTCAAGTACAAGACTAACTTTAAATTAAGCCTAAAACCCAAATATCGTGAAACCGCTGTTGAACTAAACCTTCGGTAGCGCGAAACCGAAAAAGTAGTACTTTTCAAAGATAATTAAAATTTGATATTATGACTACAAAAAAAAGCATCCTGATGCGTTAAGAGAGAACAAAATTCTGAACCAAGCCAAGCGAGAAGTTCCAGGTTTCGAGGAACTTTTAGATCGTTTTGAGCGGACGATTTCTGTTTTAGGCAGAAGCCAAAGTACTTTTAATAACTATTCGCGCCATGTTGCAGCTATCTCGCTTTATTTTGGTAAAATCCCAACCGAATTAGATCCCGAACAAGTACAGGACTACTTGTTTTACCAACAAAAAAAGTCAAAAACACCTTCTCAAACCTACTTTAAGCATTGCGTTTATGGACTTCGTTTTTTGCTGAAATCTGAGGGTTTTCCGTATCAGTTCCTTCGTTTACCGTCCATAAAACACGAGAAGAAACTTCCTGTTGTTTTGAGTAAAGAGGAAGTTTGGGCGATGCTCCAGAGTGCCAAATTGCTAAAACATAAAATCCTGATTGGTTTGCTTTATGGCTGCGGATTGCGCTGCATGGAAGCCCGAAGTGTACGATTACAAGATCTAGATTTCGATAGAAAACAGCTCAAAGTGGTTCAAGGCAAAGGCAAAAAAGACCGTTACGTTCC
>NZ_MTCA01000209.1:0-5342 GCF_002150205.1 Flavobacterium sp. FPG59
GTCTTTGTAAGAGATGATGAAGTATCTCAACGTATAAAAAAAACTATGTTGATGTGTTTTACTTTTTTTAACATAAATTAGTATCTTTGATTAAAATTAGAAATCATGAAAAATAAATCAATAATTTTAGGAGCTTTGTTCGTTTTACTAGGGGTTTCAACCGCTAACGCGCAAATAAATTTTGGTGAAAAAGCTCTTGGAGCTGTTCAAAAAGGGGTAGCAGGCTTCACTTTTAGTGATGCTGATGCAGCTGCATTATCAAAAGCAGCGGTAGATAAAATGGATGCTGAACATGTTATTACAGGAGCTAAAGATCCGTATACTCTTCGTTTAAATAAGCTTTTTGGAAAACATAAGACTACAGAGGGAGTTGCACTAAATTACAAAGTATATAAATTAAACGAAGTAAATGCGTTTGCAACTGCTGATGGGAGTGTTCGCGTCTATTCTGGTTTAATGGATATTATGGATGATAATGAGTTACTTGCCGTAATAGGGCATGAAATAGGTCACGTGGTTAATACTGATTCAAGGGATGCTATTAAGGCTGCTTATAAAAAAGAAGCCGCTTTAGGTTTAATAGCATCTCAATCTGATAAAGTTGCAGCTATAACTGACAGTCAGTTAGCTAAAGTGGGTAGCCAAATGATTGATAGTAAACACAGCAGAAAACAAGAGTCTGAGGCTGATGAATTTTCATATAATTTTATGAAAAACAATGGTTATAATGTTAATGCGGTCTCTTCAGCCTTTGGAATCTTAGCTAAAATGAGCGAAGGAACTCAAGCCTCATTTTTAGAAAAAATGATGAGTTCTCATCCTGACCCACAAGAAAGAGCTGAGAATGCTAAATTAAGAGCTGAAAAGGATGGTTTGTATAAGCCTTATGTGAAGCAAAAGCCAGTTGCAGCAAAAAAAGCACCTGTTAAAAAGAAAAAATAATTTTTTGAAACTGAAAAAGGCAGAACATGAAGTTCTGCCTTTTTTTTATGTTGGTGTTTAGTTCATTTGAACCGTAATTGGTAAGGTATAAGCGGTACGTACTGGTTTGCCGCTAATCATGCCTGGAGTCCACTTGGTTCGTAGAGATTTCAAAACTCTAACTGCTTCTTTTCCTAATCCATGACCAGGATCTCTTCTTACTTGTATGTCAGTCATGCTACCATCTCTTTCTATTACAAAAGAAACAAAGATTTTTACTGTTCCATTGAGTTCAGTTTCTTGTTTTTCAAAATTATTACCTACATACGTGTAAAACTTGTTGATACCTCCTGGAAATTCTGGAAGTTTATCTAGCGCTACACTGTTAATGATGGTGGTTCCAGTGTCAGGAGTTTCCACTGCGTTTTGGACTGTTGTGTTAGGACTAGCATTAACAGCTACAGTTCCCGTACCATCTGATTGCGTTGTATTTACAACTGGTTGATCGGTATTTTTTGCAATATTTTGCTCTGCGTTTTCAGTAGATACAATAATAGGATTAATTAATGCTTTACTTTTTACTGGATTAGCAATACTTTTTGTTTTTAAGGGAGGTAATGCTTTTTTAGGTTGTGTTTTATTTGGATAGACATCGGTTATTTGGACAATTTTATCTGTAAAATCGGGCTCAATAGGAGTAAAGGTTGTCTCAGGATTAAAAATTGAGACTAGTGTAGGAATGCTAATGGCACCCACTAATAATGTTACTCCCATGAAAAGTGCTGTAAGTGACGTTTTTGTGCTCTCTTGACGAAGTTTGTACGCACCATACTCTTTATTTCTGTTTTGAAAAACAAGTTCAATCCAGCCGGTCTCGTAAATGCTTAATTTAGACATAATTTGTGGTTTTTATGGTTAAGTACATTTACATCATAAGCAAGTGTTTTTTTTTATTAATAACGTGTCTATTGTGTTATTATTGTAATTAATTTTTAAAATTTTTAAAAATTGATTGAATTATATTTTAGTATTTAACTAAATTAATTTTAATAAAAGACTGCGCGAAAAAAAAGCGCATCACTGTATCAGGATGCGCTTGTGTTTTTGTAAAAAAGAATTATTTAGAATGCATATTTAAAACCTATTTGTATTTGAAATGGATTGCCAGATAAGGCAGGTAAACCAGCATTGTTTACACGGTAGTTAAACTGTTGTCTAGTACTATCAAAACCTGGAACTGCGGGATTACCGCCTGCTGCGGGTGTTCCTAGTGCATAGAGAGACTGGCTATTCAATGATTTATTAACTCCCCATTCTTTGTTAAGTAAATTAGCAACATTAAAAATATCTACAGTGAATTCTATAAATTGCTTTTTTGGAATACTAATTTTTTTGTTAATTCTAATATCAACAAGACCATAAAACTCATTTATACCACCGTTACGCTCTGCAATTTTACCAGAGTAAGCGTTGATATAATTTTTTAAGCTTGAACTTGCTGCAGGATTGTCTAAAATAGTTTGCAAACCAGTTTTGATATTTTGTGGAACGGTTGGGCTGTTGATGTCAAAAATGTATGCTAAGTCATTTGAAGCAGTTACAAAATCTCCATTTGTATTTCCTCCAGATAATAAACTATATCGTGTACCACCAATTCCAGAATAGCGAACTCCTACACTAAATCCGTAAAAAGTGGGTAATGATCCGTAAAACACCACCTTGTGTCGAAAATGATTATCAGAATATGTCATTTTACTTAAATTTCTAGGATCATCCTCTACTGGTAATACAAGTGTAGCTGTGTTAGCCACATTTCCGTTGAAAGAAGTGTTGTCTTTGGTGTCATTTAGGGTGTAACTAGCCGTAATTTCTCCATCCTTAAAATATTTGTAAGTAGCATCAACAACTAGCGCAAATTGATTTACTTTTCCTTCACTGTTAAGTTCTAAAACTCTCCCTAATCTATTGCTTATTCTACCTTGCATCCAGTCTGCAGCTCCATTTGCAGGTATTGAACTTGCTGGAACAAATACGCCACGATTTCCTTCGTTTGCCAAATTAAAAAACGGATTACTAACCATATTTCTATCTACATACACATAATTATTACGTCCTAGAGTTGCATAACCAGCAATTCCCATTTTTAAATGATCTGTAAAAAAATGTGTGTAAGATACATTAGCTTTATAAACCACAGGTACTTTAGCATCGGTACCAGTATAATTTATAGTTGGTAATTGAAAAGCATCTAGCGTAGGAATGCTAGAAAAGTTGTTTCGGTAACCAGTGAAGTTAGGTACAGGAACATTTGGTGCTCTAACATCTACAGTTGCAGTTTTCTTTCCATCAAAATATAAATTGTTAATGATGGCATAGTTATTTAAATCTGATGCAAAAATCCCTGCTCCTGCGCGTATGTAATCTTTGTGGTTTTCATTTACATCCCATGTGAATTGCACCCTTGGCTGTAAAATAGCCGATTGTAATTTGTTATCGGTTCTAATGCCTAATTCATCAAAAACCATTTGGTTGAAAGTTGCAGTTGGATACTTTGCATAATCAAAACGTAATCCTAAAGTTAGGTCAACACCCAGTGCTACTTTTGTTTGTAATTGTCCATATATTCCAGCATTTAATATATTCGAATTAACAGTAGGATCAGCCACTAATGGTACTTCTCTAAAGTAACGATAAGGAGTGCCATTATCAAAATTTGCTACACTATTAAAGTGGAAACGACCATTTACTTCACTACCATAAACTGATTTGGAATTGGTTTGCATGATGTCAAATCCAAAAGTGTATTTTATTTTATCGGTATTGTAGTATAGATTGTCTACAATTTGAAAAACATTATTGGTGAATTTTTCTTGTGCAAATCGGTGTCCTCCTATTTGAATATTGGTAGTTCTCACAGCACCATTAATTGTGGAGGCTACATTTTCTACAATGGCTCTAGGAATGTTGTAAGCAGGCAATTGATCACCAGGGTTACTGTCTTGAAAAGTGTAAAGATGTTGCACTTTTAATTCGTTTGTGATTTTAGGATTTACAGTTGTTCTCAATGAAGCTAAAATACTGTTATCAATATTATAGTCATCACCAAAAGACTCATATAAATTAATTGCTGTATTGTCTTGCAATCCCAGTTTATTGTCATCAAACGTAAAGTTGTTTCGAATTGTAAGTAGGTTTTTACTATTTAATTGCCAATCCAAACGAGCAAATGCTGCATCCGAATTTCTTTTTTTATCAAATGATCCATATTGAGGTGAACTTGAAACGCCGTATTTATTTCTGGCAATGGTTACAAAATTGTCCAGCGTTGCTTTGGTTACATTAAACCTAAGCTCATCTTCTGGAGATTGAACATCTGCAATAATCAATGGTCTAGAATCTTGTTGATGATCCCATGCTACAAAAAAGTGTAATTTGTCTTTGATAATAGGTCCGCCCAAGGTAAAACCATATTGAGTCGTTGTAAAATCATTTTGACGTCTGTTTCCTCTAATATCATAAGCACTAGAAAGCCAGTCTGCTCTATTGTAAGCAAACATACTTCCAGAAAAATCATTTGTTCCAGACTTAGTAACGGCACTTACAGTTCCACCACCACTACGACCATAACCTACATCATATTGATTTGTTACTACTTTAAATTCTCTTACAGCCTCAATAGAGATGGAGTAGGGTGCGCCACTTCTGCTGGTGGTAGCTCCTGCCGAAGTTGGGTTTTTTGCATTCATACCATCTAATGTATAATTGGTAGACGATGCTAGTTGTCCTGAGATGTTTCCGCCACGTGTTAATGGAGATAAATCCATTAAGTTGGTGAAATTTCTTCCGTTTACGGGTAAAGAATTAATGAGTTTGGCTGTAATTGCAGTTGCCGCACCTAGATTTCCTGTTTTATTTTTTAATCCTCGGCCTACCACTTCTACCACCTCTAGGGTTTGCATATCGGTTTGCATTTCGATGTTAATCGTAATTAAATCACCTTGATTGAGCGTGTATCCAGATCGTTGTTGTTCTCCATATCCAGATGTTTTTACAGTAATAGTGTAAGGACCACCTAGAGGCAATTCTTTAAAAGTATAAACGCCTTTATAGTTAGTAAGTGTAGTAGTTTTAAATCCAGTAGATTCATTTTTCAGGGTAACATTTGCTTCTTTTATAGTCTCATTATTTGTACCTGAAATGGTTCCAGAAATAGAGGCTTGTGTGGTTTGTGCATGACTTGTAGCGCTTATTACGATAATCCACAGCATCGTAAATAAGAACATTTTAATATTTTTCATGAGTTTAGTGTTTAGTTTCATGCTGGCAAAGGAATCTAGAAATAGAAAAAAAGGTGTTACATTAATACTATTAGAAAAATAATTTTTTGTAACCAAAGTTTTGATTTTCGCCCTTTTTTAGTG